>CAVJLQ010000001.1:0-2298 GCA_963650435.1 Alloprevotella sp.
GGGGAAGCCTGAAATACCGTTCTCCAAGCCTTCCCCACCCAGGGGGGAAGGTGGCCCGCAGGGCCGGATGAGGGGGCGGATGTTGAGGGCGGGCCGCCACATGGGGCCGCCCCTACGGGGGCGGAGCCCCCGTGAACCCAAATGCAACCCAGCGCAGCGGTTGCATTTGGGAGAGGAGGAGCCAGGGAGCGAAGCGAAGGATGCCCACGCCTGGGCGTCCTGAGCGCAGCGGACTTTGCGACGACGAGGGGTCATAGGGGGTTTACCCCCTATACCATAAACGGGTGGGCGGGCGGTATTGAAATTTCAGGTCGACCACTTATCCCGTAAACAAAGGAATCATAACGATCATGTATTTACATCTCGGACGATCGGTCATAGTCCACCACAAGGACATCATCGGCATCTTCGACCTGGACAACGCCAGCTGGGCCTATAAGACCCGGGAATTTCTGGACCGGGCGGAGGAGGAGGGCCGGGTGGTCTCCGCCTGCGGCGACCTGCCCCGCTCCTTTGTGGTGACCGGGGCGGGGGAGAGGACCACCGTCTACCTGTCTCAGCTCAGCTCCGCCGCCCTTATGGGCCGGGTGGAGCGCAACAGTTTCGAGTAGCAAAACCTCTGGTATTCCCCTAAAATGAAATTTGTCATTCCGAGGCAGTGACCGATGTCACTGCCGTGGGAATCCGTATCTCAAAAGTTTGAGAAGACGGATCGCCGCGCCAGTTTGCCAACTGGCTCGCGATGACAAGATCCTAAACTCCGTATCATTGCCTGGAGGAGAGACACGAAACACTGACTTTACAGACTTCCCCCATTCCGGGGGTGAAGATGACCCGGCCGGCGGCCGCAGCACGACGAAGGAGAGAAACTATGGCAGAAGAACTTTTGAATTCCACCCAGGTGGAGCACGCCTACGGCGGCTCGGAGATCCAGGTGCTGGAGGGACTGGAGGCAGTCCGCAAGCGCCCGGGCATGTATATCGGCTCCACCAGCGAGTCCGGCCTGCACCACCTGGTGTACGAGATCGTGGACAACTCCATCGACGAGGCGCTGGCCGGCTACTGCACCGAGATCACCGTGACCATCAACCCTGGGGACACCATCACCGTCACCGACAACGGCCGGGGCATCCCCGTGGACATCCAGCCCCAGACGGGCCGCCCGGCTCTGGAGGTGGTGTTCTCCGTGCTGCACGCCGGCGGCAAGTTCGGCGGCGGGGGCTACAAGGTGTCCGGCGGCCTGCACGGCGTGGGCGCGTCGGTGGTGAACGCCCTGAGTGAGTGGCTTGAGGTGCAGGTGCACAAGAACGGCAAGATCTACCAGATGCGCTTCTCCCGGGGCAAGATCACCCAGGAGATGACCGTGGTGGGGGACACCGACCGCACCGGCACCACCGTCACCTTCAAGCCCGACCCGGAGATGTTCGACACTCTGGTGTATAACTACGACACCCTGCACACCCGCATGCGGGAGGAGGCATTCCTAAACGCCGGCCTGCGCATCCGCACCGCCGACCTGCGCCCGGGCATGGAGCAGGAGGACAACATGTGCTACGAGGGGGGAATCCGGGAGTTCGTCTCCTTCATCAACCGGAACAAGGAGCCCCTGCATGAGCAGGTCATCTACATGTCCGGCGCCCGGGAGGACTCCATGGCCGAGGTGGCCATGCAGTATAACGACGGGTACAACGAGATCATGGTCTCCTTCGCCAACAACGTGCATACCCCGGAGGGCGGCATGCACGAGGAGGGCTTCCGCCGGGCGCTGACCGGCGCCCTGAACGCCTATGGGCGGAAGATCAAGCTGCTGAAGGACGACGAGAAGATCTCCGGCGAGGACTGCCGGGAGGGGCTGACCGTGGTCATCTCCGTCAAGCTGACCGAGGCCCAGTTCGAGGGCCAGACCAAGGCCAAGCTGGGCAACAGCGAGATGCGCACCCTGGTGAACAACATCGTCAGCGAGAAGCTGGAGATCTTCCTGGAGGAGAACCCCCAGGTGGGCCGGGCCATCCTGGACAAGGCCCTGACCGCCAACCGCGCCCGAGAGGCCGCCCGCAAGGCCCGTGAGGCCGTCCGCCGCAAGACGGGGCTGGAGTCCGGCCAGATGCCCGATAAATTGCAGGACTGCCACGAGCGGGACGCCAGCCTGTGCGAGATCTACATCGTCGAGGGCGACTCCGCCGGCGGCTCCGCCATCCAGGGCCGCGACTCCCGGTTCCAGGCCATCCTCCCCCTGTGGGGCAAGATGCTGAACGTGGAGAAGGCCCGGGTGGACAAGGTCTACGGCAACGACAAGCT
>CAVJLQ010000002.1:0-5021 GCA_963650435.1 Alloprevotella sp.
TGGCGCCGATGCAGTGCAGCTCGCCCCGGGCCAGCATGGGCTTGAGCAGGTTGCCCGCGTCCATGGAGCCCTCGGTCTTGCCCGCGCCCACGATGGTGTGCAGCTCGTCGATGAACAGGATGATCCGGCCCTCCGACTTCTTCACCTCGTTCAGCACAGCCTTCAGCCGCTCCTCAAACTCGCCGCGGTACTTGGCCCCGGCCACCAGAGCGCCCATATCCAGGGAGAAGATGGTCTTGTCCTTCAGACTGGCGGGCACGTCGCCCTTCACGATCCGCTGGGCCAGGCCCTCGGCGATGGCGGTCTTGCCCACGCCGGGCTCGCCGATCAGCACGGGGTTGTTCTTGCTCTTCCGGGACAGGATGCGGATCACGTTCCGGATCTCGTCGTCACGGCCGATGACGGGGTCCAGCTTGTTCTGCCGGGCCCGCTCCACCAGGTCGGTGCCGTACTTTTTCAATGCGTCATAGGTCTCCTCCGGGTTGTCGCTGGTCACACGCTGGTTGCCCCGCACATTGGCCAGGGCCTGCATGACCTTCTCCCGGGAGACATTGTAGGTGCGGAACAGCTCCTTCAAGGAACTGTTGGCAGCGTCCAGCAGACCGAGGAACAGGTGCTCCACGGAGATATACTCGTCCTTCATGGACTGGGCGGCCTGCTCCGCGCTCTTCAGGGCACGGTCCACGTCCTGGGCCACATAGACCTTGTCGGCCTCACGTCCGCCGCCGGACACCTTGGGCAGCTTGTTCACCTCCGCCTTCACCGCCGCCTCAAAGCTGGGCACGGTCATGCCCATGGCGGTGAGCAGCTGGGGGATGAAGCCCTCGCCGTCGCTGACCAGAGCCAGCAGCAGGTGCTGCTGCTCGATCTGCTGCTGGCCGTATTCCACGGCCAGATCCTGGGCCCCCTGGATGGCGGCCAAAGACTTCTGCGTAAACTGGTTCATATTCATAGAGGAAGACCCTCCTTTTTACTTGAGTTTTTTGTCACTCATTATATTCGAGTGCTAATTCAGTATAGTACGCTCCGCTCCCCTTTTCAAGAGGAAACAGGACGATCTTTGAAAAAAGGGGCAGGCCCTCCGCCTGCCCCCGGAAATGCTGACGCCTTAGTCGATGGCGATCTTGCTGCTCTCGGGCTGCACCGCCGACTTCTTGGGCAGCACCAGCTTCAGCACGCCGTTCTCATAGGCCGCGGTGATGCCCCTCTGCTGCACAGAGGACACATCGAAGCTGCGGGCAAAGTCGCCGTAACGGCGCTCGCGGCACAGGTACTTTCCGGTGTGCGCTTCCTTTTCCTCCTGGTGGTGGGCGGTCACGGTGAGGATGTCGCCCTTCAGGTCCAGGCTGATCTCCTCCTTCCGGAAGCCGGGCAGGTCGGCCTCCAGCAGGAAGTGGTCGCCCTCGTCCCGGATGTCGGTGCGGAAGGCGGCGGGGCGCTCGGCGCTCTCGGTAAAGAAGAAACGGGGAATATCATCAAAGAAGTGATCCATGTTGTTGGTATATTTCTCAAAGGGGATCAAGCTATACATAAGTCATAACTCCTTCCGGGCCTTTCGGCCCCCTTCATTTGTCTTTAGTATAGGGCCGGATCGTGAATTTTTCTTGCTGGAATTATGAACAGACCGTTAATTTTAGCACTCTTATATTTCGAGTGCTAAAATTAGTGTAAAGAAACGCCCCGCGGGGCATACACCGCAGGGCGTTGCAGCAGCGTCACTTTTCTGAATACTGGAACAGGAACTGGCGGGTGCGCTCCTGCCGCGGGGCCTCGATCACCTGCCGTGCCTCCCCCTGCTCCACGATCACGCCCTTGTCCATAAAGATCACCTGGTCGGCCACATCCCGGGCAAAGGCCATCTCGTGGGTGACGATGATCATGGTGGTCTTCTCCGCGGCCAGCGAGCGGATGACCTTCAGCACCTCGCCGGTGAGCTCCGGGTCCAGGGCGGAGGTGGGCTCGTCAAAGCAGAGGATGTCCGGCTTCAGGGCCAGGGCCCGGGCGATGGCCACCCGCTGCTGCTGTCCGCCGGACAGCTGGTGGGGGTAGTGCCCCTGGCGGTCGGCCAGCCCCATGCGTCCCAGCAGCTCCTGCCCCGTGGCCTCGATCTCGGCGAAGATCTCCTTCTTCCGGCTTTTGAAGTCGGGCCGCTCCTGGGCCAGCAGCTTTCCGGCCAGGGTCACGTTCTCCAGGGCGGTGTACTGGGGGAACAGGTTGAAGGACTGGAACACCATGCCGAAATGCAGCCGCTTCTTGCGGATCTCGTTCTCCCGCTGGGTTGCGGGGTCGGCAGCATCGAACAGCACCTCGCCGTTCACCGCGATCCTGCCGTTGTCCGGGGTCTCCAAAAAGTTCAGGCACCGAAGCAGGGTGGTCTTTCCGCTGCCGGAGGAGCCGATGATGGCGATGGCCTGTCCCTGCTCCATGGAGAAGCTGATGTCCTTCAGCACCGGAGTCTGGGCAAAGTTCTTTTCGATGTGGCTGACTTCCAGAATGGCCATGCAGCGCCCCTCCTTACTTGAAATAGCTGAGCTTGCGCTCGATAAAGTTGAACAGGATGGTCAGAACGCCCACGAACACCAGATAGAACACCGCGGTGTAGTACAGGGGCCAGACGATGCCGGCGGACTTGCTGAAGGACTCGCCGGCCTTGATGATCTCGGTGATGGCGATGATCCGGGCCAGAGAGGTGTCCTTCACCAGGGTGATGACCTCGTTGGACATGGGGGGCACCACCCGCTTGACCATCTGCAGCAGGGTGATCTTGAAGAAGATCTGGGTGCGGGTCATGCCCAGCACCTCCCCGGCCTCCCGCTGGCCGGCGGGCACGCCCTCGATCCCCCCCCGGTAGATCACGGAGAAGTAGCAGGCGTAGTTGATGACAAAGGCCACGATGCAGGCGAACATCCGCCCGTCGCTGAAGTTGTTCCACGGATTCTGGGGCAGCACCTTGCCGGGGGTATAGAAAATAATGATCAGCTGGAGCATCAGGGGGGTGCCCCGGATGACCCAGACGAATACGTCGGTGAGCATGCTCACCGGCCGCCAGGCCGCCAGCCTGGGAAAGCGCGCGCCCAGGCGGCAGAAGGGCCTGAACCGCCCGGTGACCCGGAAGGGCCGCCATTTGTTCATGGAGCCGAAGGCGACTACCAGTCCCAGGGGCAGAGAGAACAGCAGCGTGAAGAAGAACAGCTTTCCAGCCTGGCCGCAGCCCTCTAAGATCGTGCGCGTGACCGTCCAAAACATAATCGGGTAACTCCTCTGACTTTTTTGTTCTATGTACCGCCCAAAGGCAGAGAGCGAGGCCGCCGCACTCTGCCTAAGGGTATCACGTATCTTCTGCCTTGTCCAGCCTTACTTGGTCACGACCACCTGGGCGTTCTCGCAGTAGGCGTTGGTGCACTCCATAGCGGCCTTGACGCCCTCGGTCAGGGTCATGCCGTTCCAAACCACGTCGATGCCCTTGCCGTCCAGCTCGTCCACCTTGCGGTCCCAGTCGATCTCAACGAACTCGATGTCAACACCCAGCTTCTCTGCCACCAGCTTGGCCATGTCGGCGTCAAAGCCGA
This sequence comes from Alloprevotella sp., assembly GCA_963650435.1. Taxonomy (GTDB): domain Bacteria; phylum Bacillota; class Clostridia; order Oscillospirales; family Oscillospiraceae; genus Lawsonibacter. The sequence goes on from CAVJLQ010000002.1 coordinate 3,570, forward strand.
TCCAGCTACCGTCGGCGGCCTTGTAGTCCATGGGCTCAAAGTCGGTGATGCCCACGATCAGCTTGCCCTTGCCCTGGATGTAGGCCACGTCGCCGGCCGCATCCGCTTCGGGGTAGGCGGACTCGGGCTGCTCCAGGATGGCCTCCTGCACGCCGTAGGTCTTGGCCAGCTCCTCCATGGTGCCGTCGGCATAGGCCTCGGCCATCACGGCGTTGATGTAGGCGGCCAGGTCGCTGCCCTTGCGGCAGCCCACGCCGTACTCCTCGGAGTTCAGCTTCTGATCGGTGACCTTGATGTCGGGGTAGCTGGTGCCCTCGCCCACCATGGCGCCGGCCATGAGCAGGTCGATGATAGCGGCGTCGGCGGTGCCGGAATCCACCTCCATCAGGGCCATGGCCTGGGTCTCGACGCTGACGGTCTTGAAGCCGTTCTCGTTGGCCACCTCTTCACCGGCGGAGCCGGCCTCTACGGCGTAGGTCAGCTCCTCGGCGGTGCTCTGGCTGGCGGAGCCGGCCTGGCTGCCGCTCTGGGCGCCGGACTGGCTGCCGGCGGGCTGATCCTTCTTGCCGCAGGCGGCGAGGCTGAACATCATGGCCATGGCCAGCATGGCGGAAAGCATCTTCTTCATAATATGTATCCTCCTGTTCTTATGGATCCCCGCGCCGGGCCCTGCCGGCAGCCGGGGCACTTTTTACTGTTCGGGACCGTGTCCCCCTTACGCTTTTGCATTTTAGCACGCTAATACGCTATTGTAAAGTGCTTTTTCCCATATTTTTTTGTTTCTGCGGTTTTGACAAGGACCTCTCCCCTGTTCTCCGCCCCCTTTGTGCCTTCTGAACAAGCCAGAGGGCGGAGCGCCCCGCGCTCCGCCCTCTGTGCTTTTCTGTGCTCTCCTTTGTCCCGTTTCCCATGCTTTCCGCATGGAAGGGGGATCGCCGGGAAAGCTTACTTCATGCCGTTCTCGTAGGACTCGATCATCTTCTTGACCATCTGGCCGCCCACGGAGCCGGCCTGACGGGAGGTCAGATCGCCGTTGTAGCCCTGCTTCAGGTTCACGCCGACCTCGCTGGCGGCCTCCATCTTGAACTTATCCATGGCCTCGCGGGCGCCGGGAACCACGATACGGTTGCTGTTCTTGCTGTTAGACATGATGTGTCTCTCCTTTTTCTTTCTTTGTTTTGGAATGTTTCTTCTGGAACATCCGCACATAGCATGGCCCGGCACCGCCATTCTATCCAAGGTGATCCTTTCCTGTTCCGCCGTTTTTTGCTCTCATATAAAAATGCCGCGGATATAAAAACCGGGCCCCCGCAAAATGGGGGCCCGGTCATGGATACTGGTCGTATTACTTGCCCTGATAGGCCTTGAAGAGGAAGGTGACGATCTGGGCGCGGGTACAGTCGTCGCCCGAGCCGAACAGGCCGCCGCCCACACCGGCGGTGACGCCGTTCT
>CAVJLQ010000003.1:0-11438 GCA_963650435.1 Alloprevotella sp.
ATTGTAACACGGCCCGAAGCCGGTGAAAAGGGTCGAAAAGGAAGAAAGCGAGAAAACGGGCCGGCCGGGATGTCCCGGCCGGCCCGGAGGCTTGTGGAAAAGGCCCTCCCGCAGGGAGTTCCGCCGCCGCAGCGGCGGAATAAATCTTAGAGCCGTCATTTCCGCCGACACGCGCGGCGGAAATGACACTTCTCGCACAGGGCGGCCCGACTTTTTCGCTAGAAAACGAGGGCTGACCTGTGTGCATCCTAACTCAAAAAAGCGGCTTTGCCGCTTTTTTGATGGATTTAGGCCTCCTGCACGCCCGCCACGAAGTAGTTCATGCTGCCGGTGATGACGCTGTCCTCCACGGAGGGGTCGCCGGCGGCCAGGATCTTGTTGCCCTCGTTGTCCAGCATGTCGGCGGCGACCTTCTCAACGGTGGCCTTGCCGTCGGCAACGGTGATGTTCAGCTTGGTGCCGGTGAACACGTCCCAGTCGCCGGAGATGATCATCTGGCGCACCTGGTCGATGGCGTCCTGGGTGCCGGGGGCCACGGTCTTCTCGTTCAGGGGGGACACGTCCACGAAGTTCTCCTTCAGGCCGCCGTAATAGGCGGAGCCGCCCATGGCGTCCACGAACTTCTGCGCGTTGTAGTTGCCCTGCTCGTCCACGCAGCCCATGGCGGCCTGGATGGCGGTGTGATAGTACACGTTCCAGTGCCACACGGCGGCGGTCAGGTGGGCGTTGGGGGCGTCGGCGGTCATGTCGGAGTTATAGCCGCAGCCGAACACGCCGGCGTTCTCAGCGGCGATCTGGGGCTGGGCGGAGTCGCAGTGCTGGGAGATGATGCCGCACTTGTAGGAGTCGATCAGCTCCTTGGCGAAGGCGGACTCGTTCACCTCGTCGGCCCAGGCACCCAGCTCCTTCACATACACGGTGGCGTTGGGGTTGGCGGCCTGCGCGCCCAGGGTGAAGCCGTTGATGCCGGAGCAGGTCTCGGCGTACTCGGTGCCGAAGGCGGCCACATAGCCGATGTTGTTATTGCCGGTCTCCAGGCTCTTCAGTCCGGCGGCGATGCCGGCCAGATAGCGGGCCTGATAGATGCGGCCGAAGTAGTTGTTGAAGTTGGTCTCGTTGCTCATGTAGCCGGTGGCGTGGGAGAAGACCACATCGGGATAGGTCTCGGCGGCCTCAGCCATGGCGTCGATGTAGCCGAAGGAGATGCCGAAGATGATGTTGACGCCCTCGCCCATCAGAGTATCCACGGCGGCCAGCACCTTCTCCTTGTCCTCGGGCACCTCGTCCACGATGACCAGCTGGGTGTCGGGGTCCATGTTCAGCTCCTTCATAGCGGTGGTGATGCCGTTATGGTGGGCAAAGGTGTAGCCGGCGGTGTCGTTCTTGCTGTTGATGTAGATGGCGCCCACCTTGAAGTTGGACTGGGTGCCGGTGCTGGCGGAGCCGGCGGTGGAAACGGACCCGGAAGCGGAGCCGGACTTGGCGGGCTCGTCCTTCTTGCCGCAGGCAGCCAGAGAGAGGACCATCGCCATGGCCAGGGCCAGAGACAGGAATTTCTTCATCTTTTCTTTCCTCCATTTGATGGATTTGTTCGTGTACTGCATCTATTTCTCCAACCGCCGCAGCGGCAAAGAACAAAAATGAGACTGCCCGGAGGCAGTCTCTCAACGGCGGCAAGACGGTGGCGCACCGTCTGCTTTCTGTCGATAGTCCGGCGATTTACGGCCGCCGGGTAGAGACGCCTGATCCATATTTTCGGGCATATATCAACGGATATTCGGTTGTGATAAGACCTCTGTGTCATTGCGAGCCGGTGCGCACACCGGCGCGGCGATACGTTTTCTCTGACCTTTAGGATGCGGATCCCCACGGCAGTGACATCGGTCACTGCCTCGGAATGACAGGATCTGGATCTTCAGTGGACGAAGGTCACGCCGTCCTTCTCGCTCATGGCGGCCACCCGGGCCAGAGACTCGATGCGGTAGCCCTCGCTCCGCAGCTGGGCGCCCCCGGGCTGGAAGGCCTTCTCCACGGCGATGCCCGCCCCCACAAGGGCGGCGCCGGACTGCTTCACCAGAGAAAACAACCCCCGCAGGGCCTCTCCCATAGCCAGGAAGTCATCAATGACCAAAACGCGGTCCTCCGGGTGGAGGTACTCCTTGGAGACGATGGCGTTGTACTGGTTGCCGTGGGTAAAGGACTTGACGGGGGCGGAATAGACGTGATCGGAGATGTTGCTGGACATGCTCTTCTTGGCAAAGACCACGGGGCAGTGGAAATACTGGGCGGCCACGCAGGCCATGCCAATGCCGCTGGCCTCGATGGTCAGGATCTTGTTGACGCCGCAGCTGCCGAACAGGCGGTAGAACTCCTGGCCCATCTGGGAGAACAGCTCGATGTCCATCTGGTGGTTCAGGAAGCTGTCTACCTTCAGGATGCTGTCGCCCTTGACCTTGCCGTCCTGGCGGATGCGCTGCTCCAGAAGCTCCATGGGGGCCGCCCTCCTCTCAAAAGAAGTAAACGCGGCCCTGAATGGGAACCGCGGAAATGACTGCAAGGCTATTCTATCGGATAATCCCGCCGGGCGCAAGCCCCTATTTTACACAATTCCCCTTTTTCCCCCTGTGGTTTTTTGCTCTTTCAGACAAATACCTGTGCGCCGGTGGCGGACGGGGCGGGGCGGCCCGCGGGCGGATGATATCCGCCCGACCAAAGCCCCCCTTGCCAAAGGGCCGATTCCCCCTGTCAGGGGGAAATGTCCCGCAGGGACAAAAGGGGTAGGGAGGAGGGCCACGAAGTGGCGGGGGGATTCAAATAGGTGCCCCAAAATAGAATCCCCCAGTCACCGCCTTACGGCGGCGACAGCCCCCTTTGGCAAGGGGGCCTTGAGGCGGGCGGCCAAAGGCCGCCCCTACGGCGTATAACGTCCGCAGCACCCTGTAGGGGCGGATATCATCCGCCCGCCGTATAGATCTGCGAAACGCGGCGTTAGGATCCGTAGGGGCCGGTGATCCCTACCCCCTCTGGCCTTCGGCCATCTCCCCCCAGGGGAAGGCTTGACGAGCGCATGATATGCGCTCGCCTGGGGGTCATAGGGGGCGGAGCCCCCTATACCAAAAACGGGTGGGTGGGCGGTCTTAAATTCCGCGGGCCGCCACAGGCCGCCCCTGCGGGGGAGTGGGGGCGCGACCCCCACTCGTCCAAAAGGGGGATCTAATCCTCTTTCCCGTGATCGTCCACCACCTGCTGGGCGGCCTTCAGGGGGTCCTCCCCCTTCCGCAGGCGCAGGGACAGATAGGGCTTATCCCCGGCGGCAAACAGCAGCCGCCCCTTATACTTGCTGCTCGCGCACAGGGCGGACACGGCGGCCAGGTCGAATTTGGGCATGGAGAACAGCAGGCACCCGGCCTTCTGGCTGATGTCGGTGATGCCGGCGGCGGAGGCGGCGCACCGCAGCAGGGCCACGGAGATCAGGTTGTTCACCGGGCGGGGGGGCTCGCCGTAGCGGTCGATCAGCTCATCCACAAGGTCGTCGGCGTCGCTCTCGCTGCGGATGGCGGCGATGCGGCGGTACAGGTCCATGCGCTGCTCGGCGGAGGGCACATACCGGTCGGGGATGTTGGCGGAGACGGACAGGTCGGCGGAGCAGCCGGCGGGCTTTTCCACCGTCTGCCCCTGCTGGGTGAGGACGGCCTCCTCCAGCAGGCGCAGGTACATGTCGTAGCCCACGCTGAGCATAAAGCCCGACTGCTCCGGGCCCAGCACGTTGCCCGCCCCCCGGATCTCCAGATCCCGCATGGCGATCTTGAAGCCGGAGCCGAACTCGGCGAACTCCCGGATGGCGCTCAGCCGCTTGGCGGCCACCTCGGTGAGCACCTTGCCCCGGCGGTAGGTGAGGTAGGCGAAGGCCCGGCGGCTGGAGCGGCCCACCCGGCCCCGGATCTGGTGCAGCTGGGCCAGGCCCAGCTGGTCGGCGTCCTCGATGATCAGGGTGTTGGCGTTGGGCAGGTCGATGCCCGTCTCGATGATGGTGGTGCACACCAGCACGTTCAGGTCGCCGTCGGTCATGCGGCTCATCACGTCGTCGATGGCCTCCTGGGTCATCTTGCCGTGGGCCACGCCGATGGCCGCGTCCTCCCCCAGCAGGGACTGGAGCCGGGCGGCGGTGCGGTCGATGGTCTCCACCCGGTTGTGCAGGTAATACACCTGCCCCCCCCGCTCCAGCTCCCGGCGCATGGCGTCGGCCAGCACGGCCCAGTCGTGCTCCAGCACATAGGTCTGCACCGGCTGGCGGTCGGCGGGGGGCTCCTCCAGGGTGGACATGTCCCGGATGCCGGACAGGGCCATGTTCAGGGTGCGGGGGATGGGGGTGGCGGACAGGGTGAGCACGTCCACCTGGCGGAAGGTCTCCTTCAGCTTCTCCTTGTGCTGCACGCCGAAGCGCTGCTCCTCGTCCACCACCACCAGGCCCAGGTCCTTAAAGCGCACGTCCCTGTTGAACAGGCGGTGGGTGCCGATCAGGATGTCCACCTTGCCGGTGGATACGTCGTACAGGGTCTTTTTCATCTGCCCGGGGGTGCGGAAGCGGGAGACCACGTCGATGGTCACGGGGTAGCCCCGGAAGCGGTTCAGGGCGGACAGGTAGTGCTGCCGGGCCAGCACGGTGGTGGGCACCAGGATGGCGGCCTGCTTGCCGTCCATGACGCACTTCATGATGGCCCGGAAGGCCACCTCCGTCTTGCCGTAGCCCACGTCGCCGCACAGCAGGCGGTCCATGGGGGTGGGCCGCTCCATGTCCCGCTTGATCTCGTCCACGCACCGCAGCTGGTCCTCCGTCTCGGTGTACTCGAACTCCTCCTCGAATTCCCGCTGCCACGGGGTGTCCGGCGAGAAGGAGAACCCCGGCTGCCGCTGGCGCTGGGCGTACAGCTGGATCAGCCCCTTGGCCAGATCCTGCACCGCCTTCTTGGCCCGGGTCTTCTGCTTCTCCCACTCGGTGCCCCCCAGCTTGGACAGCTTCTTGGTCTCGTTGGCGTCCTCGCCGCCGCCGATATACTTGCTCACCAGGTCCAGCTGGGTGGCGGGGACGTACAGCACGTCGGACCCGGCGTAGGCGATCTTCACATAGTCCTTCTGCACCCCGTCGGCGGCCATCTTCACCATGCCGGCGTAGCGGCCGATGCCGTGGTGCTCGTGCACCACCAGGTCGCCCACGGACAGGTCGGCATAGGACTTCAGCTTCTGGCGGTTGGTGGCCTGCTTGGCCGGGCGGGGGCGCTTTTTCTGTCCGCCGCCGCTGCCCTCGGCCAGGATGGCCAGCTTTTTGGCGGGGTACTCCATGCCCGCGGACAGGCCGCCCACACAGATCACCGCCGTGCCCGCCTTGGGCAGGCCCTTCAGCTGGAACTCCACCGCCGTCCTGATCCCCTGCTCCCGCAGCAGCTGCTGTAAATTCAGGCAGCGCTGCTCGCTGGCCGCCAGCACCACGGTGGAAAACCCCGCGGCCTGGTAGTGGGACAGATCCTGCACCGCCGTCTCCAGGCTGGCCCCGAAGGGGGACAGCTGCTTGGCGGTGACGGGGATGAGGGAGCGGGGGGGCACGGGGTAGGAGGAGATGGTGAAGGAGTCCAGGAACACCAGGGGGAACTCCTCCATGGCCCGGAACAGCTGCCCCGGGGTCAGGGCCAGGTCAGTGCAGGTGGAGTCCAGCTCTCCCCGCTCCAGCAGGGTCTTGATGTCCTCCTGGATCTGCCACTGGTAGGTCTTGGCCCGCTCCTCCACCCGGGGGCACTCGCTGAGCACCACGCAGGCATCCCCGGGCAGATAGTCCAGGGGAGTGGTCAGCTCCGGGTAGATCAGGGACAGGTACCGGTCGGCGGCGGGGAAGGGCAGGCCCTGCTCCAGCAGCTCCCGGTCCCGCTCCAGACTGGCGGCCAGGTCGTTCTGCCCCTGCTTCCGCGCCCGCGCCGCCAGCTTCTCCAGCTTGGCCGTCAGGCCGGACAGGCCCCCGGGGGCCATGTGGGGCAGCACCTCCGCCGCGGGCAGCAGCAGGGCGTTCTCCACATTCTCCGTCCGCCGCTGGGTGGCCGGGTCGAAGGCGCCCATGGTGTCGATCTCGTCCCCCCAGAGCTCCACCCGGACGGGGCTGTCCATGCCGGGGCCGAACACGTCCAGGATGCCCCCCCGCAGGGCGAACTGGCCCACGCCCTCCACCTGGTCGCACCGGGCGTAGCCCATGGCGGTCAGCTGCTCGGTCACGGCGTTCAGGTCGCAGCTGTCCCCGGGCTTCAGCTCCAGCCGGGCCTTGGCCAGGGTCTGGGGGGGGACGGTGTACTGGGTCAGGGCCTCCGCCGTGGCCACAAAGAAGGGCAGCTCCCCCCGGCCCAGGCGGTCCAGCAGGGCCAGCCGCCGGTGCTCCCACTGGCGGGACACCGTGGCCCCGGTGTGGAAGGTGAAGGAGCGGGGGGTGAGCACGGGCACCTCCGCCCCCGTGAAGGCGGCCATGTCCCGGGCCAGGCGGCCGGCCTCCCCCTCGTCGGCGCACACGGCCGCCACCGGCCGCCCGGTCACCAGCCCCAGGGCGGCGGCAAAGTGGGCCCGGTGGACGGCGGCCAGACCGGACACCGCGGCGGGGCAGGCCCCGCCGTCCATGGCGGACAGCAGCTGCTGAAATTCAGGCAGATCGTTCAGGGCATAGGTGAGCAGTTTCATGGCAGTTCCTCGCAGCAGAAGTTGGTTCAGAGACGCCGAAAGCCCCCGCTCCGCGAAGGGAGGGGGGTGTTCGGCCATCGTGTTCAGTTCAGTATAGCCCCGCCGCCCCGGCGGGGTCAAGGGGAAAATGGGGGAAGGGGGGAGCATCCGGCCAAAGAGCCGGGGATCTTTAATATCCCCCCGCTGTGACCACCGCGGTGGGGCCGTCGGCCCCGCCGATGATCTCCTCCCCGGTGGCGGCGTCAAAGACCTTTCCGGCGGTGCCGTCGTCAAAATACTTCCCATAGGCGTCGTCATAGTCCCCCTCCTGCCACTGGCGGTAGGTGGGGGCGGTGTACTCCGTGCCCAGGCCGGAATTTTCCCGCAGCCAGGCCAGGGTGTTCTCCGCCTCGGGGGTCAGGGTGATGATGATGTCCTGCCAGCGGCGGCCCTCCCGGCCCGTGCCGGGGGTGAACTGGAACACCACATCCGTGCGGCAGGTGTGGTCCAGCCGCTCGTCTCCGTAGTCGAAGAGATACCGGCGGCCCAGAGTGCCCGCCTGGAAGTCGGCCAGCACCGCCGTCCACAGGCCGTCCAGATCCTCGCCGGCGGCCCCGTCCAGATAGACGGTGCCGTAGCTGCCGTCGGCAAGGCGGGCGCCGTCCAGATAGGCGCTGATGTTGTGGTCCCGGTCGGCGTGGTAGACGCCGCCCTCCCAGGTGTCCGCGATCCACCGGGCCAGGTCGTACTGGTCGAAGCCATAGGCCGCGGCCACGATGTCCCGGTCGTTGACCAGCTGATCCATGGCATAGGCCACGGTGCCGGGCTGCCGCACGTCCTCCTCATAGACGGACACGCTGTAGTAGTCCCGGGTCATGGTGCTGCCGCCCTTCAGACGGTAGGTCAGACTGACCAGCAGGCTCTCGCTGACGTTTTTCCCCGTGTTGGCCCCGTCCTCGCCGGCGTTGTGCCAGTCCAGGACCGCCCGGTGCAGGGCGGTGACCTTCTGGATCTGCCCGGGGTCGGTCAGGACGAGCTGGTTTCTGGACGCCCCGTCGCTGGGGTAGCCCATCATAGAGCCCCCGTTCACGGTGACCGACTCGATCCGGTCCAGGTCGGGGATGCGGTCCTGCACGCCGAACAGGTCGAACATGCACACCAGGCACAGCGCGGCCACCGCCGCCGCCATGGCCACGCAGCCCTTCCACGCCCGCAGCACCCGGAAGGAGCGGCGCAGGAACATCTCCGCCACGAACCAGCCCACCGCCGTCCACAGCAGCACCAGCAGGGTCAGGGTCACGCCGTTCTGGAACCAGCCGAAGAAGGAGGCGGTGAAGATGCCCATGGACAGGCCGGTGCAGAAGGCCACGCCGCAGCGGAACACCGGCCGCACCAGGGGGATGGCCACCACGTCGCCGGCGGACTCCGCCCGGCGGGTCTGATACACCAGCACGGCCAGCACCGCCAGCACCGCGCCGGCGGCGGCGTAAATGGCCACCGCGCCGGGGTCGGACAGATAGGGCAGGCCATCCCAGCCGTTCCGGTACCAGGTGCAGGCATCGATCAGCTTGATGAGCGGGGTCAGCCACATCACCGGGGCGCTCAGTTCGGCCCCCCAGTGGCCAAAGCCGTAGAAGAACTCCGCCATCAGCCCCCGCACCAGCATGTATACGCCGGCGGCCAGAAAGTTCAGGATGCCGTAAAACACCGGCAGGGCCAAAGTGCTGCCCGTGAACATGGCGCAGAAGGCGGCAAAGGAGTAAAAGAACAGGCACAGGCCGCTCTGCACCGCCAGCCACAGGCCCAGGGCGGACAGGGCGGATCCCCAGGCGGCGGAGGGCAGCAGGCACAGCTCCAGGGCGGCGGTCACCGCCGCCACCGCCAGGCCGGGCAGGATCAGCATGGCCAGTCCCCCCAGGTACTGGGCGGCGAACAGCTGCCGCCGGTCCATGGGCAGGGCCTGCATCATGCACACGGAGCGGCTGGTATACAGGTATCCGAACACCGCCATGGCGCAGAACACGCCAAACACTGCGGCCAGGAGCACGCCCATGATCAGGAACTGGGGCACATTTTCGGCGGCCTCCGCCACGGCCTGCTGGATCTCAACAGCCGGCTGGCCCCAGCGCACCCGGTCCAGCCAGGTCTGCAGCAGCCTCATGGGCAGGGCGAAGGCCCAGATCAGGGCGTAGAGCGCCCACAGGGGCCAGAAGCGGGTCAGGTCCTTGCGGAAGACCGTATTACAGCACGATGTCCCGGACCGCATAGTCCTCACCTCCCAGTTCATAAATAAAGATCTCCTCCAGGCTCAGGGGCAGGGCCTCCAGCAGGATGGGGCTGTACACCGCCATGCGGGTCTTGATCTCGCTGGGATCGCCCCGGACGATCAGGGTGTACACCCTTCCCAGCTGGCCGATGTGCAGGATGTTCATATCCTTGGGCAGCTCGGGCAGCTCCGGCTCGTTAAAGGCCACCTGCAGCTTGACCACGTTGTCCTGCAGGTCGGTGAGGGAGCGCTCCAGCAGCACCTTTCCGTGGGACAGGATGCCCACGTGGTCGCACACGTCCTCCAGCTCCCGCAGGTTGTGGCTGGACACCAGCACCGTGGTGCCCCGCTGGGCCACGTCCCCCATGAGCAGGGACCACACCTGCCGCCGCATCACCGGGTCCAGGCCGTCCACCGGCTCGTCCAGCACCAGGATCTCCGGGTCGCAGCACAGGGCCAGCCAGAAGGCGCTCTGCTTCTGCATCCCCTTGGACAGGCGGCGGATGGGGGCCTTCTCGTCCACCTCGGGGAAGGCCCTGCGCAGGGTCTCGTACCGCTCCATGTCGAATTTGGGGTAGACCCCCCTGTAGAACCTCATCATGTCCCGGGTGGAGGCGGAGTTGAAGTAGTACAGCTCGTCGGGGATCACGGCGATGCGGGCCTTGACCGCCGGGTCCTCATACACCGGCTTGCCGTCCACCAGGATGGAGCCGGAGTCGGGGCGGTACACCCCCGTGATATGCCGCAGAATGGTGGACTTGCCGGAGCCGTTGGGCCCCACCAGCCCGTAGATGGAGCCGCGCTCCACCCGCATGGTCAGTCCGTCCAGGACGCGGGACCCGTCAAAGGTCTTGACCACATTGTTCACCTGGATCACTGCCCGATCCCTCCTTCCAGTGCTTTCAGCCGCCGGGCCAGCGTCTCCGCGTCCAGCCCCAGGCAGAACAGCTCGCTGCACACGCCGTCAAAGCTGGCCAGCAGCTTCTCCCGCCGCCCCTCGTCCACCCCGGCGTGGGGGGCAGCGAAGGAGCCCTTTCCCTGTACGGAGCAGAGGTAGCCCTCCGCCTCCAGGGCCTCATAGGCCCGCTGTATGGTATTGGGGTTGATGGCCAGACTGCTGGCCAGGGCCCGGACGGAGGGCAGCTTCTCCCCCTCCCGGATGACCCCCGTCACCATCAGGCGGCGCAGGCCGTCCCGCACCTGTTCATAGATGGGCCGTGCATCTCTGAAATCCAGATCCAGCATGGCGCCCTCCTTCCTTCCGGCCGCTGCCGGAACTGTATGAAGTGTCTGATACAGTTATGATAGTCTGCCCCGCCGGAAAAAACAATAAAGATTCCTTTAAGATTTTTTAAGTTTCCGGGAAAAGTCCTTATATTCCTTTTTCAGGGAATGTGGTATAATGCGGAAAACGAGAGCGGGGCGGGGGGCCGCAGGCCGCCCCTGCGGGATACCGGGACTTCTCCCGCTTCCCTGTGAATATAAAGGAGGATCATTATGTATCGTTCCGTCGGCTTCATCGGCACGGGCAACATGGGCTCCGCCCTGGCCCGGGCGGCATACAAGGGCAAGGGGGAGGGCGTCCCCCTGGTGCTGTCCAACCGCACCCCCGCCAAGGCGGAGGCCCTGAAGGCCCAGCTGCCCGGCAGCAAGGTGTCCACCAACGAGGACATCGCCGCCACCTGCCACATCATCTTCCTGGGGGTGAAGCCCCAGATGATGGCGGGGGCCCTGGCCCCCCTGCGCCCCATCCTGGCCGCCCGGAGGGACCGGTTCGTCATCTGCTCCATGGCCGCCGGGGTCACGCTGGACGAGCTGGGCCGCCTGCTGGGGGCGGACTACCCCCTGATCCGCATCCTGCCCAACACCCCCGCCGCCATCGGGGAGGGCATCGCCCAGTTCTGCGTCCGGGGGGTCACCGGGGAGGAGAAGGGGGACTTCCTGTCCCTCATGGCCCCCTCCGGCCTGCTGGACGAGATGGACGAGGCCCTGATGGTGCCCGCCAACTGCGTGTCCGGCTGCGGCCCCGCCTTCGCCGCCCTGTTTATGGAGGCCCTGGCCGACGGCGCCGTGGCCTGCGGCCTGCCCCGGGACAAGGCCATGACCTGCGCCGCCCAGATGCTGGTGGGCACGGGGCGGCTCTATCTGGAGGGGCAGAAGCACCCCGGCGCCATGAAGGACGCTGTGTGCTCCCCCGGCGGCACCACCATCCAGGGGGTGCGCACGCTGGAGAAAAACGGCTTCCGCTCCGCCGCCATGGAGGCCGTGATCGCGGCCTATGAGAAGACCATGGAGATGCAGAAGAAATAATTTTTACCCGCCCCTGCAAGGAATAACGTCCGTTTTATGTACCCGGCAGGGGCCGCCCCATGTGGCGGCCCGCGGGCGGATGTCGTCCGCCCCTACGGCGTGTCATGTTCGTGGTCCCTCGTAGGGCGCGACGACCCGGCGCGCCGCAAAAATACCGGGCGGATGGGGACAT
>CAVJLQ010000004.1:0-2219 GCA_963650435.1 Alloprevotella sp.
GTACAGCAGGTGCAGGGTGGTGTGCTCCATGCCGCCGTTGTACCAGTCCACGGGGGACCAGTAGTCCAGGGCCTCCTTGCTGGCCAGGGCCTTGTCGTTGTGGGGGTCCATATACCGCAGGAAGTACCAGCTGGAGCCCGCCCACTGGGGCATGGTGTCGGTCTCACGCTTGGCGGGGCCGCCGCAGCAGGGGCAGGTGGTGTTCACCCAGTCGGTCATCTTGGAGATGGGGCTCTCGCCGTCGTCGGTGGGCTCGTAGCTCTCCACCTCGGGCAGCAGCAGAGGCAGCTGATCCTCGGGCACGGGCACCCAGCCGCACTTTTCGCAGCGGATCATGGGGATGGGCTCGCCCCAGTAGCGCTGGCGGGAGAACACCCAGTCACGCAGCTTGTAGTTCACCTTGGCGTGGCCGATGCCCTTGTCCTCCAGCCACTTGGTGATGACAGGGATGGCCTGCTTTACGGTCAGGCCGTTGAGGAAGTCGGAGTTGACCAGGATGCCGGTGTCGTCCTTGGCGGTAAAGGCGGCTTTCTGCACGTCCTCGCCGCCGGAGACTACCTCGATGATCTCACAGCCGAACTTCTTGGCGAACTCCCAGTCGCGGTCGTCGTGGGCGGGCACGGCCATGATGGCGCCGGTGCCGTAGGTGGACAGGACGTAGTCGGAGATGAAGATGGGGATCTCCTTGCCGTTGACGGGGTTGATGCCCCGCACGCCGTCCAGCTCCACGCCGGTCTTCTCCTTGTTCAGCTCGGTGCGCTCCAGGTCAGACTTGGAGGCGGCCTCCTTCTGATAGGCGGTGACGGCGTCGGCGTTGTTCAGCTTGCCGCCCTCCAGCCAGCCCTTCACCAGGCTGTGCTCCGGGGACAGCACCATATAGGTGGCGCCGAACAGGGTGTCGGGGCGGGTGGTGTACACCACGATGTCGTCCCCGGTGGTGGCCTTGAAGGTGACCTCCGCGCCGGTGGAGCGGCCGATCCAGTTCTTCTGCTGGATCTTCACCCGCTCGATATAATCCAGGTCGTCCAGGTCGTCGATCAGGCGCTGGGCGTACTCGGTGATCTTCAGCATCCACTGGCTCTTCTCCTTGCGGATAACGGGGCTGCCGCAGCGCTCGCACACGCCCTCTACTACCTCTTCGTTGGCCAGGACGCACTTGCAGCTGGTGCACCAGTTCACGGGCATGGTGGTCTTATAGGCCAGGCCGTGCTTATACAGCTGCAGGAAGATCCACTGGGTCCACTTGTAATAGGTGGGGTCGGTGGTGTCGATCACCCGGTCCCAGTCGAAGGAGTAGCCCAGCATGTGCAGCTGCTTGGTGAAGTTGGCGATGTTCTGCTTGGTGACGATGGCGGGGTGGATGTGGTTCTTGATGGCGTAGTTCTCCGTGGGCAGGCCGAAGGCGTCGAAGCCGATGGGGAACAGCACGTTATAGCCGTCCATGCGGCGCTTGCGGGCCACCACGTCCATGGCGGTGTAGGGCCGGGCGTGGCCCACATGCAGGCCCTGGCCGGAGGGATAGGGGAACTCCACCAGGCCGTAGAATTTGGGCTTGGCGGTGTCGCCGGTCTTGGCGGCGAAGGTCTTTTCGTCGCGCCACTTGTTCTGCCATTTCTGCTCGATGGCGGTGAAATCGTATTTCATGTCGGTCTCCTTTATCTCAAGTTTTTTCGGATCGGGGAAAACAAAACGCCCCGGAGCCTTGCGGCTCAGGGGCGCTGGAAAGCGCGGTGCCACCCTGATCCGGCCCCCGGTCGCCCGGAAAGGCCCTCAGTGTCCCATGGGGACGGACGGATAACGGCGTCGGCCGTTCCGCCCTACCCAAAGGGTTCAGGCGGAAAACTCGGGGACCAGTTGTGCCGGAGGCTCCCCGCCGGCTCGCAGCAAACGCCGGCTCTCTGAAGGCGGAGACAGTGGCTTTCTTCCCGTCAAAGTCTGTAACAGACACATTTTATCGGTCTGCCCGGCGTTTGTCAAGGGGTATCTTTACCGCGGGGTGTGGGAGCCGAAGCCGACGGCCAGCCAGATGATCAGGGCGAAATACGCGGCGCACCAGAGCAGCAGCACGGCCCCGATGATGCGGAGCGCAGGACGGTTCCCCCGGCGGAACACCATCACCAGGGCACACACCAGCAGAACGGCATGGACGGCCATGGCGGGATAGCTGAGGAGAAGGGACAGGAAGCTGTCGAGGATCATGCCCTGAGACACCATAGAGA
>CAVJLQ010000005.1:0-9963 GCA_963650435.1 Alloprevotella sp.
TAAATCAAAAGGACTGTCATACATGGCTGTACCTCTTACATGGCGTTTAGATTGCTCGTTAGCACATCAATTCCCGGCGTTGATACTGCCAGATAATACCGCTCTGTGACCTTGCCACTTGCGTGTCCCATCTGATTGCAAAGAATATGCGTGGGCGTGTTCATCTCTGCAAGGCGTGTTCCGTAGGTATGGCGCAAGTGGTGATATTTGAAATCTATTCCTAACTCGCTTTTGATTGTGCGGCTATGGTACTTCATGGAATTTACTGTTTGTATCTTACCGTTTGGCAAGCTGTTTACCAGCTCTAAGGATGATATTTGCTTTCCGTCTATGTCGATGATAAAGGTTTGGTTTTGTGCTCTCTGTGCGGCCTGTGTTGCTGCCTGTACTTTGAGTTCCTGCTCCAAGTGTAGGAAGTAGGTTTTTAGTTTGTCACTCATGTAAACTGTTCTGCGGGCGTTTCGTGTTTTGAGTGATACTAGCTTTATCAATCCCTCTTGATACTGCATTTGCCTGTCTATGGTGATTGCGCCACGCTCTATGTCTACATTCTCCCATTTCAGACCATAGCATTCATTGATACGCAAACCACAATAGCGGCCTAAGAGGTATGCGGTTTCGGCGTTTGTGCCGCTGAAATACTTATCAAGTTCCGCTATCTGTTCCCGGCTGTACGCTACAATGTCGGTTTCTTCATCGACCTTCATTTTCGGCATACAAATCCTTGCATCCTTGTTCACACAGAGTTTGTTGTAGGTGTCTACATCAAGGTAATTGCGGGAATAGGCTTGACCGAAAATCAGATAGAACATTTTCAGAAATCCCTCTACATAACGGTAAGCGCGCCCCTCTGTATAATACAGCTCTGCAAGATAGTCATTGATTTCTGCAACACTGACCCCATCCACAAAACGCATTCCAAATCGTTCTGATAAGTGATTTCTCCATAGGCTATCCTGTTTACGAATCGTGGAGTAGGCCTTTCCAAGCTGACCTTTTTTGCTGTATTCTTCATAGACCTCTTGAATAGTCACTCTCCGTTTCGGCGGTTCAAGCTGTTTTGCTTCAAACGCCATGATTGCCAGCTGCCGCGCTCTGATTGCAGCTTTTTGGCTTCTCATCGGTTCGCCGTTTTCATCTTTCACGCTTTTACGATTGCAGCGCTTGCCGTTTACAGTCTGTGTGAAGCGGTATGCCCAATTTCCATTGGGCAGCTGAAAAACTCCAATATTGTTGTGCTGTGCCATGCTCAGGTCCTCCTAAATTATATTTAGGACACTTGATTGCACGGTTAAACTTCTCTGTCTCCGGACACGGTGTGTCCTGTGCCATCTTGCTTAAACCGTTGGTGTTGCTGGGCTTGCAGTCACGGACGAATCGAAGTGATTGGCGAGATGGCCCGCGACGAGGCTCGCCACGGCAAGGCTCTGGCCGGCCTGCTGAAGCGCTACTTCAATAAGTAAGCAAAAGCTGCGGCGAACGAAAACAACGGGAAAGGGGCCGGAGCATCGGAAACGATGCTCCGGCCCCTCTTTACACCAATCGGTTGGATCAGATCAAAGGGGAGAGGTCAGAAAGCGGGCACGGATACAGCTTGTATCCGTGCCCGCTTTGGCTTTTGGCGCTGAGGTCAGTTGGCGACTACGATCCGGACCTTCTCGCCGATGGGATCCACATAGACGGTCAGGTCGCTGGAGAACGCCCGGCAGGCGCTCAGCCGGTCGGCGCCGCTGTCCTGGTCGAACCAGGTCTTGGTGACGGCCTTGTAGCACTCCACCCCGTCGGCCACCCGGTAGGTCTTGCTGCCGGAGCGCAGATAGGTGACGCCCTCGGCCTGGAAGAAGTCGGAGGGGGAGACCTTCTTGATCTCGGTCAGCTCCACCAGAGAGGCCGCCTTGGGGGTGCCGTTGAAGTCGCCGCCCAGGGCCACGCCGCCGAAGCCGCCCTTCTTGTAGCTGAAGGCGCAGACATAGGTGGAGCTGCCGCCGTGGTTGGTGACGATCACAGTGGCGTTGCTGGACTCCAGCCCGCCGATGCTGCCGCCGGAGACGGGGTCGCCCTCGGTCAGGCGGCCGTAGGTATAGGCGTCGCCGGTGACGGACTTGAGCACGATGAAGTCCACCATGCCGGAGGTGTTCAGGTGGCAGCCGGCGATGTCCTTGGCGGCCACGGTGCTGTCGGAGAGGGCGCTGAGCTGGAGCTCCGCCATAGCGCTGCCCACCTGCTCATAGAGGCGCACGGAGGGGAGGACCACCCGCTCGCCCAGGGTCATCTTGCTCACATTGAAGTCGCCGCCGGCGGAGGAAGAGGTCGCCTTGCTGACGGTGATGCGCCCCTTGCTGGAGGAGGAGACGGTGACCAGCTGGCCCTCCAGACTGTCGGAGCTGAGGGTGCCGGACAGCTTGAAGGTGCTGCCGTCGGGACGGAAGACGGTGACACTGCCGCTGTCAGCGATGCCCACGGCGTTGGAGCGGGCGGAGGACTTGGCCATGCCGGCCACCTTGCCGTCGGCGGTGAGCAGCAGGGTGACCACGTCGCCCACGTTAAAGTCGCGGGTGGTGTCCCAGGCGCTCTCCAGAACGGTGAATTCCTGGTCCAGGGCCTTGATGATCTCGGGGGCCTTGGCGTTGGGGGCGGCGTCCTCGTATACGCAGGTCAGACGCAGGTCAGAGACCACCAGGGCGTTGTTCATGCTGTCGTAGGTGACCACGTCGTAGGGCTTGATGTCGCCCATGGAGATGGGCTGGCGGCCCTTCAGGATGGTGTAGCCGCTGGTGGTGCCGGTCAGGGGCAGGAACATGGCGGCATTGGCGCTGCCGGTGACCACGATGGCGTCCGTGTCCGTGGAGGTTCCGGTGGCGGCATAGACGGCAACCACCTTGCCCCGCTCGGAGAACAGGGTGATCTGGGTGCCGGAGGTCAGCTCCGCGTACTTGGTCAGATAGGTGCTGGACTCCGTCTTGTCAGAGGTATAGACCGGGGTGGAGGAGGAGATGGCGTACTGCTTGCCGTCGGTGCCCTTCACATAGGAGGGCTGGGCGCTGCCCGACAGGGTGAGGGTGACGGAGGAGGAGTCGTCGGGCACAAAGGTGACCAGCTCGTTTTTGTCGTTCACCACCAGGGCGCCCCGCTTGCCCTGAAGGCCGGTGGGCTTGACGCCCTCGGCGTGGGGCAGATAGGTGCCTTCGGAGGTGCGCACGGCGCTGTCATACTCCCCGTCGTCGCTGCGCACGTTCACGGCCAGCAGCACCGCGCCGTCGCTGACAGTGCCCAGAGTGGAGTAATAGGCGCTGCCGCCGCCGGTCTTGCAGCTGAGGGCGTTGACGAACAGCTGGGCGGCCTGGGCGCGGGTGATGGCGTCGTTATAGCCGGCCTTTACGCCGTCAGTCAGCCCCAGGGAGGCGGCCTTGTTCATGTAGCTCTGGGGCCACACGGCGCCCACCTGGCTGCTGGAGTAGCCCAGCACCCGGATGAGGATGGTGGTGGCCTGGGCGAAGGTGATCTTGGAGTCGGGCTCGAACTTGCCGTTGCCCACGCCGGAGATCAGGGGGGCGGACTTGTCGCCGTCCGCCACGGTGGTAGAGGCGGCCAGATTCACATACCCCAGGGCCCAGTGGCGGGCGGTGACGTCGGAGAAGATGGCCCGGGTGGCCTGGTTGGCCACCTCGTCCCCCTTCTGCATGAACTTGACCACCATGGTGCAGAACTGGGCCCGGGTCAGGCTGGAGCCCGGCTCGAAGCGGTCGCCGCCCACGCCGTCCACCACGCCCATCAGCCGCAGCACATCGGCGTTGACGGCGGTGGTCTGGTCGTTGATGTCGGAGAAGGAGGACTTTGCGGCCCCCGCGGGGAGAGCCATGCTCACCGCCAGGGCGGCGGCCAGCACAAGGGTCAGAAGGCGTTTACATTTCATACGATTATCTCTCCTTTAGTCGGCTCTCAGCGCCTCAACAGGCTGCAGGCCGGAGGCCTTGATGGCGGGATACATGCCGAAGATGATGCCCAGAATGACGGAGATGGCGGCGGCCCCCAGAGTGATGCCCGCGCTGGGGAACATGATGGTGCCGAAGGACACTTTGCACACGATCAGTGTGCCGATATAGCCCACGGCGATGCCGAACAGGCCGCCGATGCCGCAGATCATGGCGGCTTCGATCAGGAACTGGGTGATGATGCTGCGGCGCTCCGCGCCGATGGCCTTGCGGATGCCGATCTCCCGGGTGCGCTCGGTCACCGTGACCAGCATGATGTTCATGATGCCGATGCCGCCCACCAGCAGGGAGATGGCGGCGATGCCGCCCAGGAAGCGCTGCTGCATGGCCGTGGCCTCGTTCTGGTTATCCTGCCACTGGCTGGGGGCGCTCACGTCGGTCCAGCCGGAGTCCTCGCTGATGATGGAGGACAGGTAGGAGCGCAGGTTGGCCATCACGTCCTTGATGTCGTCCTTGGTCTTGGCCCGCACTACGTAGTCGCTGATGGACTCGTTGTTGTTGAAGTACCGGGTCATGGTGTAGGGGATCAGGATCATGCGGTCCTGCCGCTGGATCTCCTGCTTGATCCACTGGCCGTCGTCACCGTTTCCGGTATTGACCCCGGCAGCCTTGCTCTCATACACGCCCACCACCCGGAAGGGGGTCCCGTTCAGGGTGATGGTCTTTCCGATGGGGTCGGCGAAGGAGAACAGCTCATCCGCCGTGGCCGAGCCCAGGACGCATACCTGGTTCAGCCGCTTGCAGTCCAGATAGGACAGCTCACGGCCCTTGGCGATCTTGAAGTCGTTGCACAGGCCATACTGGTCGCTGCCCATGTAAACGGTGGTGCGGGTCTGCCAGTCGTCGCTGGAAAGGGTCTTGGACTCATAGGAGATGCGGCAGTCGGAGTAGACCTGCCCGTTGGGGGTGACCCCCATCACGCCGTCCAGCCCCAGGCAGTAGTCGTACAGCATCTGGGTGATGTCCGTGCCGCTGCGCCAGGTGTAGGCGCTGACGTTGATGGTGTTGGTGCCCATGCTCTCGTAATAGGCCTGGATGGCCAGGTTCTGCCCCTGGGCATAGGTGACCAGCACGATGACGGCCGCCAGGCCGATGATCACGCCCAGCATGGTCAGCACGGAGCGGCCCACGTTGGAGAAGATGGACTTGGTGGCCATCTTCAAAGACTGTCCGATGTTCACAGGCCAACCTCCTCTCTGGTGCCGTCGGCCACGATATGCCCGTCGGAGATGCGCACGATGCGCTTGGCGGTGGCGGCGATGCCGTTGTCGTGGGTGATGAGGATGATGGTGACCCCTTCGTCGTTCAGCTCGTGCAGGATCTCCAGCACGTGCCGGCCGGTCTTGGAGTCCAGAGCGCCCGTAGGCTCGTCGGCCATGATGATGGGGGGATGGGTGGCGATGGCCCGGGCGATGGCCACCCGCTGCTGCTGACCGCCGGACATTTCGGCGGGCTTATGCTTCCAGCGGTCGGCCATGCCCACCTTCTCCAGAGCATCCATCACGATGTCTCTGCGCTTCAGGATGGACACCCCCTGATAGATCAGGGGCAGCTCCACATTCTCATAGGCGGTGAGGGCGGGGATCAGGTTATAGCCCTGAAAGATGAAGCCGATCTCCTTGTTGCGGATGTGGGCCAGCTGGCGGTCGCTCTGGTCGGTGATGTCCTGGCCGTCCAGATGGTAGTCCCCATAGGAGGGGATGTCCAGACAGCCCAGGATGTTCATCAGCGTGGACTTGCCGGAGCCGGAGGCGCCGATGATGGCCACGAACTCCCCCCGGTCGATGGTCAGAGACACGCCGTCCAGGGCGCGCACCTCGCTCTCCTTGCCCTCGTTGTATATCTTGTAGATGTCTTTGATATCAATGAGCATAGCGCAGCCCTCTATCAGTAGTACATCTGGTTGTCGTTATAGAACTGGACGAACACCGTCTCGTCGCCGTTCAGCCCGCTCTTGATCTCCACATTATAGGCGTCGTTCAGGCCGGTCTCCACCTTCACGGGGTAGTAGCCGTCGGCCTCGGTGGGGTAGGTGGGCATCTCGCCGGGCTGAGTCTCGGGGATGTCCAGCTCCACGGCGTTGTCCGGCTTGCTGTCGGCCTGGATAAAGACCACGGAGTAGGTGTCGCCGTTGGCGTCGCTGACGTACTTCACGCTCTGCATGGGCACCATGATGCAGTCGTCAGACTGGCTGGCCACGAAGGAGTAATCCAGCCACATGCCGGAGATCAGAGAGCCGGTGTAATTGTCCACCGTCAGGGTGACGGGGTAGCTGGTCATGCCGTTCTGGCTGTTGGCGCCGCTCATGTTGATGGAGGTGACGGTGCCCATATAGGTGTTGCTGTTCCAGTCGGTGAGGTCCACGGTCATGCCGGGCTGCACGAAGGCGATGTTCTTGTCGTCCACGGTGATCTCCACCACCATGGTGGTGGTATTGGAGATGGTGATCACGGTGTCGCCGCTCTTGACCTCCTCGCCCTCTACCAGGGTGCAGGAGGTGACGGTGCCGTCGATGGGGGAGACGGCATTGAAGTTGTCCAGCCCCTTCTGGGCCTCGGTCAGCTTATCCTGGGCGGCGGTGATCTCGTCCTGCTTGGCCCGGATGTCGCTGTCGATGGTGGAGGAGCCTAAGTACAGCAGAGCCTCACCCTCGGCCACGTTGGCGTAGTTCAGCAGGTTGCCCTGTCCGGTGACGGGGCCGCTGGCCTTGGCGGTGATGGTGCGGGTCTCGTAGAACTCGGTCTTGCCGTTCTCATAGGGGTAGATCTCGGTGCCGTCGGCGGCGGTCATGACCGCGGAGGCGTCCATCCCGGCGGTGAGGGTGCCGGGGTTGTCAAAGACGATGACGGCCTCGAAGTGGACGGCGCCCTCGGGGGAGATGTAGCTGACCTTGTTGATCTTCTCCACCTTGCCGGTGAAGGTGCGCATGACGGCGGGGACGGAGACGGACACGCTCTGTCCGGCCTTGATGTCGTTCTCATAGGCGTAGCTGAAATACAGGGACAGCTTCAGCTTCTTGTCGTTGACCAGGGTGGCGATGGCGGCGCCCTTGGTCACCTCCTGGTCGGGCTGGAACTCCTGCACGTCCTGCAGCTTGCCCGCGAAGGGGGCGCGGACGGTGAGGTTGGCGGCCTCCTCCAGCAGGTCGGCCATGTCCTTGTTCAGCTTCTCCAGGTTCTCCCGGGCATTGTCCACCTGGTCCTGGGCGTCCTGGCTGAAGATGGAGTACAGGGGCTGCCCGGCGGTGACCACATCACCGGCGGTGACCAGCACCTCCTGCACGGTGCCGCCGGCCGTCAGGGTGATGGCGGCGGACTCCTTGGCGGTGGCGGTGCCGCTGCCGGACACGGTGCTCTGGATGGTGCCGAAGGAGACGGGCTGGGACTGGATGGTGCTGTCCACCGCGTCCTTCTTGTTCAGAAAGCGGTACAGCACCACGCCGCCCGCCACCAGGGCCACCAGCACCACGCCGCCGATCACGGCATTTTTGACTTTCTTCTTGTTCTGCTTTTTCCCGACGGACGCGCCGGTGGGCTTGGACGCGGGGGCCGCGTCCTGGGCCTGGGTCTGGGGAGTGTTGGTTTCAGGCATAGTTTGGTTCCTCCTGTGGATGATTCTGGCCTTTCGGCCGCCGGCGGCGGACCACCTCCGCCCCTTTTTCGGATCAGCTTCATTATATACGATTCCTGAAAACGGCACAATGACAGGACGGTTACAAATCCTTAAGAAGTGTTTAAGGTTTGTCCGGCCGCCCCGGCCGCCTTATAGGGACAGACGCTGGACGCTGGAAAAAGTTTCAGGAAAAACGAAAAAAGTTTGCGAAAATTGGGGGTCGAAACAGGGGGAAGAATGTGGTAAGATATAAGAAATGACCCATTCAGGAAGGAGCCGATCATATGCGATCCCCTGCCGATGTGCGCGCCATCGTAGACGCGCTGAAAAAGCTGTACCCGGAGGGCGTGTGCTCTCTGGACTACGGCAAGGACTACGAGCTGCTGTTCTCCGTCCGCCTGGCCGCCCAGTGCACCGACGAGCGGGTGAACCAGGTGACCCCCGCCCTCTTCGCCCGGTTCCCCACCCTGGAGGCCCTGGCCGGGGCCGACGTGGCGGAGGTGGAGCAGTACATCCACTCCACGGGCTTTTTCCGGGCCAAGGCCCGGGACATCGTGCTGGCCTCTCAGATGCTCCTGCGGGACCACGGCGGCAAGGTGCCGGACACCATGGAAGATCTGCTGAAGCTGCCCGGCGTAGGCCGGAAAACGGCCAACCTGATCCTGGGGGACATCTACCACACCCCCGGCGTGGTGGTGGCGGACACCCACTGCATCCGCATCAGCGGCCTGCTGGGCCTGACCGACGGCACCAAGGACCCCGCCAAAGTGGAGCAGCAGCTGCGGGCCATCCTGCCGCCGGAGGAGTCCAACGACTTCTGCCACCGGCTGGTGCTCCACGGCCGGGCGGTGTGCATCGCCCGCCGGCCCCAGTGCCAGCGGTGCGTGCTGCGCCCCTGGTGCGAGTACTTTATGAAAAACGGAGAAGCGGCCGCCGAGTGACGAGGGAGGAAAAACGGGATGGAGACAAGGACGAGACGGCAGACCGCCGTGCGCTGGACGATCTACGCCGCCGGCATGGTGATCCTGGCCCTGGGACTGACCCTGAACACCAAGGCGGGGCTGGGCGTGTCCCCCATGCTGGCCGTGCCCTACGGCATATCCGAGATCTTTTCCATGAACTTCGGCGACGCGGCATTCCTCATGTACTGCGTATACATCGCCGGGCAGTTTGCCCTGCGGGGAAGAAAGAGCCGGTGGTTCGACCTGCTGCAGCTGCCCGTCAGCCTGCTGTTCAGCCGGGTACTGAACCTCTTCGGCGCGGTCATCACCTATAACGCCGCGGTCAGCCCCCTGTGGAGCAAGCTGGCGGTGCTGGCCATGGCCCATGTGCTGACGGCCGTGGGCGTGTCTCTGTCCGTGAATATGCGCCTGATCCCCAACCCGGGGGAC
The DNA here is from genome assembly GCA_963650435.1 of Alloprevotella sp. Classification (GTDB taxonomy): domain Bacteria; phylum Bacillota; class Clostridia; order Oscillospirales; family Oscillospiraceae; genus Lawsonibacter. The sequence goes on from CAVJLQ010000005.1 coordinate 8,996, forward strand.
GGCATCGTCCAGGCCCTGTCCGACCGTACGGGGTGGGAGCTGGGCCTGTGCAAGAACCTGACCGACGGGACCTGCTTCCTGCTGGCCGTCTCCATGTGTATGCTCACCATCCGCCGGGTGATCGGCATCGGGATCGGAACGGTGCTGTCCATGGTGGTGGTGGGCCGGGTGCTGGCCGTGGTGAACGGCCTGCTGAAGGAACGCATGTGCCGCGCGGCCGGCGTGGAATACTGAAAGGGGAACTCCTTTTATGGCATATCGCCCCCTGGCGGATGAGATCCGCCCCACCAGTCTGGATGAAGTGGTGGGACAAAAGCATATACTGGGCAGGAACGGCCTGCTGCGCCGGGTGATCGAGAGCGGCAATGTGCCCAATCTGATCTTCTACGGCCCCTCGGGCACGGGGAAGACGACGGTGGCCAACATCATCGCCCAGCGCACCAACCGCCCTCTGCACCGGCTGAACGCCACCACGGCGTCCATCGCTGACATCAAGGAGATCATGGGCGAGATCGGCACCCTGCTGGCCCCGGAGGGGGTGCTGCTCTATCTGGATGAGATCCAGTACTTCAATAAGAAGCAGCAGCAGTCCCTGCTGGAGTTTATGGAGGACGGCCGCATCACCCTGATCGCCTCCACCACGGAGAACCCCTTCTTCGCCGTGTTCGGGGCGGTGCTGTCCCGGTCCACGGTGTTCGAGTTCAAGCAGATCACGGCGGAGGATGCCCTGCCCGCGGTAGAGCGGGGCATCTCCATCATGGAGGGGCGCCTGGGCGCCCAGGTGGAGTGTGAGGACGGGGTGAAAGAGCACCTGGCCTGGGCCTGCGGGGGCGACATCCGCAAGGCCATGAACGCCATCGAGGTGCTGCTCAGCTCCGCCAAGCGGCAGCAGGGGAAAATACTGGTGACCATGGAGGATGCCCAGACCGTGGCCCAGCGCTCCGCCATGCGGTACGACCGGGAGGGAG
>CAVJLQ010000006.1:0-8815 GCA_963650435.1 Alloprevotella sp.
CGGCCTGCGGGATCCCGTTTTTCTGCAAAGGAGCTTTCATGAAATACAACGTCTCTTCTCTGGGCCGCCGGGCCGCCGCCCTGGCTCTGGCCCTGCTGCTGTCTGTTCCCCCTGTGTTCGCCTCCTCTGCCGGAGAGCCCAAGCTGACCACCCGGCTGGAGCTGGCCCAGGGGCTTACATACGTCAACACCATCTCCCAGCACCCCTCCACCGGGCGCACGGAGAGCTACGCCCTGGAACTGAGCCCCGACAGCGGCGTCCAGGCCATCATGCTCCAGTCCTCCGGCACCGTCTACGCCTCCGCCACCGTGGCCGGGGCGGTCAAGCAGGCCCAGCAGCGGGGCTGGCAGGTGCTGGGGGCCATCAACACCGACTATTTCTCCACCGCCACCGGCGTGCCCATGGGCCTGTCCATCGAGGACGGCGTGTATAAGTCCGGGGCCGAGGGCTTCGGTACCATTGCCGTGACAGACAGCGGTATGGAATATGTATCCGACCCTCAGATCACCATGACCCTGACCCACCAGGGCACCGGCCAGATCACGGACATCCCCCACTTCAACAAGTGGCGCACCGTGGGCGGGCTGTATCTGCTCAACGGGGACTTCTCCACCGTGTCCACCCGGACGGACGGCTCCGCCGGCTGGATGGTGCGGCTGAAGCTGGCCGGCGGGGACGAGGGGAAAAAGCTGACCGTCCGCTCCGACCTGACGCTGGAGGTGACCGAGCTGCTCCAGACGGACCAGTCCGCCGCCATCGGGGAGGATGAGTATATCCTCACCGCCCCCAACGGCACCCAGTGGGACGAGCTGTATGACACCTTCCAGGTGGGCGACCGGGTGACCCTGTCCACCCGCTGCGAAAACGACGCCCTCTCCTCCGCCCAGTGGGCCGGGGGCTGCGGCGACCTGATGGTATGGGACGGCGCCATGACCGACACCTCCTCCTGGCAGCACGTCAGCGAGGGCCGGGCCCCCCGCACCGCCCTGGGCGTAAAGGCCGACGGCACCCTGCTCTGCTATGTGGCCGATGGGCGGCAGTCGGGCTACTCCGGCGGGCTGACCCAGAGGGAGCTGGCCCAGGAGCTGCTGGATCAGGGCTGCGTCTGGGCGGTGAATCTGGACGGCGGCGGCAGCTCCACCATGAGCGTGCGCATCCCCGGCCAGTCCGCCGCCGCTGTGGTCAACCGCCCCTCCGACGGCAAGGCCCGGGGCTGTGCCACCTTCCTGCTGCTGGTCACCGACGACCAGGGGGACGGCAAAGACCGCCGCCTGGTGCTGAAGGAGGACGGGCTGACCGTCCTGGCCGGCTCCTCTCTGACTGTGGGGGACGCCGTCGTGCTGGACAGCGCGGGCACCCCCCTGGACACCGCCGTCACCGACCTGACCTTCCGGTCAGAGACCGGCCTGGGCAGCTTTGACGGGGCGGTATACACCGCCGGGGATAAGGCGGGCACCGAGATAGTGGTGCTGTCCAGCAAGTCTCTGGCCCTTCAGGGCACCGCCCAGATCCATGTGGTGGACAGCCTGTCCGCCCTGTCTATCACGGAGCAGGGCGGCGGCAAGGCCATCACCGGGCTGACCCTGCCCGTGGGCAGCTCCGTGCGGCTGTCCGCCAGCGGGACCTACTGGTCCCGCACCGCCCTGCGGGGCGGCTCCGGCGTGACCTGGTCGGTGGAGGGGGAACCCGGCACCATCACCGCCGACGGGGTGTTCACTGCCAGCACCGAGGGGGGCAGCGGCTCTGTCGTCGCCTCCGCCGGCGGGATGACCTGCACCATCCCCGTCACTCTGAAGAACATCCACACCGATGTGACCGAGGACCACTGGGCCTACACCGCCGTGGAGTACTGCTATGAAAAGGGCATCGTGGGGGGCGTGACCCCCACCCTCTTCGGCCGGGACGAGCCCATCCGCCGGGGGGACTTCCTGCTGATGCTGTACGCCGCTTTGGGCCGCCCCGCTGCCGCGGGTGGCTGCACCTTCACCGACGTGAAGGAGAGCGATTACTACTACCAGGCCCTGTCCTGGGGGCAGGCCAGCGGCCTGGCCTCCGGCACCGGGGACGGCGCCTACTCCCCCGCCGCCAACATCACCCGGGAGCAGGCCTTTACCATCCTGCGCCGCGCCCTGCCCCTGCTGGGCATCGACTGTGAGGACGGCGACCCGGATATCCTGAAGTACTACAGCGACTACTCCTCCATCGCCGCCTACGCCCTGACCCCCACCGCCACTCTGGTGTCTCAGGGGATCGTCAGCGGCAAGGGGGACGGCATCGACCCCGCCGGGAAGCTGACCCGGGCGGAGATGGCCGCCCTGCTGTATAAGCTGACCCACTACACCCCGCCGGAGACCCCGGTGATCCCAGAGCCCGAGCCGGAGGAGCCCGAGCTGCCGGAGGATCTGTCCATCTCCCTAAACCTGATAGACGTCACCCTGCGCTCCGGCGAAACGGTGCAGCTCACCGCCGCCCTGACCCCCGCGGAGTTTGAGGGGACGGTCACCTGGACGGTGAGCGACCCCTCCGCCCTCACCGTCACGGCGGACGGCGCAGTGACCAACATCTTCGCCGGGGTGGGCAACCCCACCGCCACAGTGACCGCCAGCTGCGGCTCCGCCTCCGCCAGCTGCCTGGTTCGGTGCCAGCCCGCCCGGCTCACCGGCAGTGTGACCAACGCGGAGCTGGGGCTGAACGTCCGCTCCGGCCCCAGCACCTCCAGCGCCATCATCGGCTCGCTGAAAAACGGGGCACGGGTGGTGGTGCTGGACGGAGAGACCGAGGGCTGGTATCAGATCCTGTTCGTCCACAACAGCCAGGCCGCCATCGGCTATGTATCCGCCGACTACCTGACCCTGAACCAATGAGCATAAAAACGATCCACCCGCTGTGCGGGTGGATCGTTTTTATGCTCCCATTATCAGCAGAATAAACCCGTAGATCACGCTGGCGCTGATGCCGAACACCAGCACCGGCCCGGCCACGGTGAACAGCTTGGCGCTGACGCCGGTGACGTAGCCCTCCTGCTTGAACTCCAGCGCCGGGGACACCATAGCGTTGGCAAAACCGGTGATGGGCACCAGGGTGCCCGCCCCCGCCCGCTTGGCCAGCTGGTCGAACCACCCCAGGCCGGTGAGCAGGGCCGCCGCCGCGATCAGCGTGACCGACACCGCTGTGCCCGCCGCGTCCTTGTCCAGCCCCCAGCTCTGATACAGCCCCAGCAGGGCCTGTCCCACTGTGCAGATGCCTCCGCCTACGCAGAAGGCCCACAGCAGATCCTTCCAGATGGGCGAGGGCTGGGCCATGCTGTCCACCAGTCTGCTGTAGTCCTCGTTGGAAATGTCCATTTCGCTCCCCCCTTTTGTCTTAGGGTGTCCCGAAACGGCGGCCTCATACAGTATTTTTTAAGGCTGTGGAAAAAGCGGCAAAGCCGCTTTTTCCACAGCCTCCGTCCCGCCCATACTGGGCGGGACTTTTGCGTCATATCGTCCCTGGGTCAGCCGCCGAAGATCTCCTCTACGATCCCGTCGGCCACCTGCCGCACCTGGTCAAAGTCGATATAGGGGCGGTACAGGGCCTCCATCTCGTCGTGCCGGGCCTTGGTGCGGGCCAGGTACAGGATGCCCTCGTCCGTCAGGGCGTCCGCCGTCTTTTTGGCAAAACGCACCCGCGTCCTGCCCTCCCGCAGTAGCTGGGGCTCCACGGCCCCCTCCACCCGGATGCGGCGGTAGGGCTTGCCCTTGAAGGGCAGGGCGGGGGTGGTGGAGATGAAGCCCAGGCCCAGCTCCGGCACGATCAGGTGGGCCAGCCGCTCCGGCGCCATGGGGTCGGGGCAGGCCACCACATCGTAGCCCGCCTGAACGGTCCCCTCCAGCAGGGGCAGCAGCAGGCTGTGGGCCAGGCCGTACCGGTCGGACAGCTCGTAAATGCGGCTGCACTGGGCCTCCGCCGTGCCGTAAAAGCGCATACGGCCCCGGTGGGTCACCGCCCCCAGGAACCGTTTGGTCACCCTTCCTGGGGCGGCATCCCGGCGGCGGTGGACCTCTCGGGAGAGGATCCCCCTCGCCCGGCGCTGCAGCCGCCCCTCCATCTCCGGCGTGGTCAGCATGCTGCGCAGCTCCTCCTGCACCTTTCCGGCCGCCGCCAGACAGCGGTAGGCGCTCCCATACCCCGCCTTATAGGCTCCGGTCACGCTGATGATGGCCCCGCGCACATCGTCCAGCCCCTCCCGGCGGTAGCACATGCCCAGGTTCACATACTGCTCCACCACGCCGGGGTAGCGTGGCTCGATCACATGGGGCGCCGTGCCGTCGGCCACGGCCACCCCCAGGCCGGGCAGCACCACCGCATCCAGGGAATCGGGGTCGCCGGAGCAGTGGATATACTCCGTCTCCTGCCCCAGCTCCTCCGCCCGGGCAGCCACCCGGCGCATGAGCGTGGACTTGCCGCAGCCCGGCCCGCCCTTCAGAATGTAGATCCTCTGGGCCTGGACCGGGTCGATCATCTGGTCGTAAAGGGAATAAAAACCATCCGGGGAGTTGGCCCCCAGAAAATACCGAATATCAGCAGTCGCCATATTGGACCCTCCGTACTTCAAACTGTACACCAGACTATGACGGCGGAGAGTTCCGAGTGCGGAGGGCGGCGAAAAAATCTCAGCCGCCGCAGATAAAAAAGCACCCCCGGCGCAGAAGCGCCGGGGTGCTTTTTACTTCTGTTGACCGTCAGCTCAACGGGCTGCTTCAGGGCAGGATCTCCTCGTTGATGTTCCAGCAGACGTAGTAGGTACCGATCTGGCCGGCCACGACGAACTCAGTGGGATACTCGACCTTCAGGTTGGCGATCTCATTGGTGGGCACGTCGTCGATCAGCTGCCAGGAGCCGTTCTCGAAGTTGGTGAGCATGTTGTTGGCATCGTCAGACAGGTAGAACTTGATCTCGTTCATGGTGATCTCGTCGGCGTCCACATAGTGCTCGTTCTTGGTCAGGGTGATCACGCTGTTGTGGTCCCAGCCGGTGATGGTGTAGGGGCCGTTGCAGACGTAGGTGGAGGGATCGGTGGCCCAGCCCTCGTTGGCGACCACGTCCTCACGGACGGGGAAGTAGGCGGGGAAGGCCAGCAGCTCGTCCCAGTAGGCCACGGTGTTGGCCAGGGTGACCTCCAGGGTCTTGTCATCCAGAGCCTTCACAGCCAGGTCGTCCTTGTTCTCGGTGCCGTAGCCCTGAACGACCTCGTACATATAGCCGTAGTCAGCGCCCAGCTCGGCGGAGGCAGCGCGCTTCCAGGCGAACTCGAAGTCGCCGGCGGTGACGGGCTTGCCGTCGGACCAGGACAGGCCGTCCCGCAGGGTGTAGGTGTAGGTCACGGTGCCGTCGTCATTCATGACGCCCTCCACCAGCTCGGTGGCGGCATCGGGGGCCAGGACCAGCTTGCCGGAGGCATCCTGCTCCCACTTGGCCAGGCCGGAGAACAGGTGGGCGGTCATGGTGGCGCCGTCCACGGAGGAGTTCAGAGCGGGGTCGATGGTGTCGGGCTCAGAGGCCAGGCAGACGGAGATGGTGTCGCCTTTGCCGTTAAAGGTGGAGTACATGAAGTACTTGTAGCCCAGGGGGTTGGAGAAGTAGCCCTGAACGGAGTCGTCCAGCATGTAGATGTCGGTGTAGAAGTACAGGGGCACGATGCAGCCGGTGGACATGAGCATATCCTCGGCGATGTGCATCATGGCGTAGCGGTTCTCGTTGTCGGTGCAGCCCTTGATGTCGGAGATCAGCACGTCATAGGTCTCGGCCCAGGTGCCGTTCTCCACCTTCGTGTCATAGCCATAGGGGGTCAGGTCCAGGCTGTAGATGGCCAGATCCTTGTGGGCGCCCTTGCCGAACTGAACGTCGTTGTTGCCGGACTTGGTGACCCACATATCCAGGAAGCAGATGGGGTCGTTGTAGTCGGCCAGCCAGCCGTTGCGGGCGATGGAGAAGTTGCCCTCCTTACGGGTGTTCAGGAAGGTGTTCCACTCCTGGTTCTCCAGCTGCATCTCGATACCCACGGAAGCCAGAGCGGCCTGCAGGTACTCGCCGATGGCCTTGTGCCCCTCGGAGGTGTTGTACAGATAGGTCAGGGTGGGGAAGTTGGTGAACTTACCGGTGGACTCATCGTAGGCGTAGTACTTTCTCAGCGTCTCGATGGCCTGGGTGAAGTTGTCCTCATAGGCGTCGGCGGCCACATTGTAGTAGCCGGCATAGCCCTCGTTGTGGCCGGCGGTCTCATAGAACTGAGTGCCGTCGGGGTTGGTCATGCCCATAGCCACGAAGGAGGAGGCGGGCACCTGGCCGGCCTGACCGATCTTCTCGACGATGTAGTTGCGGTCGAACAGCAGGGAGATGGCGTTGCGGATCTCAGCCCGGGCGGCCTCCTTCTCCTCAGGGGTAGAAGGGGTCACGATGGTGGTGGAGGAGGAACCGGAGGGAGTGGGTTCCTTCTTGCCGCAGGAGGCCAGCGTGAAGACCATAGCAGCCGCCAGCGCAAGAGACAAGAGCTTCTTCATTGGATTCATCCTTTCATTCTTGATTATTTTCAAAACGCGCGCCGCGCGTAATGAACCGCGTTCAGTTGACCTCGGCCACACGGTGGCAGGCCACAAAGTGCCCCTTGGACACCTCTTTGAACTCCGGCATGGACTGGGCGCACTCCTCGGTGGCATAGGCGCACCGGGTGCGGAAGGGACAGCCGGAGGGGGCGTTCAGGGGGCTGGGGATGTCCCCGGTGAGGACGATGCGCTGGTTGGCCCGGGCCACCTTGGGGTCGGGCACAGGCACCGCGGACAGCAGGGACTTGGAGTAGGGGTGCAGGGGGCGGTCGTAGATCTCCGCCGCGTCGGCCAGCTCCACCATCTTGCCCAGGTACATGACGGCGATGCGGTCGCTGATATGCCGCACCACCAGCAGGTCGTGGGCGATGAACAGATAGGTCAGGCCCAGCTTGTCCTGCAGCTCGTCGAACATATTGATGACCTGAGCCTGGATGGACACGTCCAGGGCGGAGACAGGCTCGTCACAGACGATGAAGTCGGGGTTCACCGCCAAGGCCCGGGCGATGCCGATGCGCTGGCGCTGGCCGCCGGAGAACTCGTGGGCGTAACGGGAGGCGTGCTCGCTGTTCAGGCCCACATAGCCCATCAGCTCCAGGATGCGCTCCTCCCGCTCCTTTTTGTTGGTGTACATCTTGTGGATGTCCAGGGGCTCGCCGATGATGTCGGAGACCGTCATGCGGGGGTTCAGCGAGGAGTAGGGGTCCTGGAACACCATGGTGGCCTTGGTGCGGAACTGCTGGATGTCCTCTTTGGTGGCCAGCTTCTTGCCGTCGTACCACACCTCGCCGGCGGTGGGTTTATACAGGTGCAGGATGGTGCGGCCCACAGTGGTCTTGCCGCAGCCGGACTCTCCCACCAGGCCCAGGGTCTCCCCCTTGTTGATGGAGAAGGACACGTCGTCCACCGCCTTCAGGGGCTTGGTGCGGAACATGCCCATATTGATGTCGAAGTATTCCTTCAGGTGTTTGACCTCGATCAGGGGCCGATTCTGGTCATTGCCGCTCATTTGGCCTCTCCCCCTTTCCCGTCGTCAGCCAGCAGGGTCACGGAGCCCTCCTCCACGCCCTCCTTCACGTTCATCCAGCAGGAGGCGAAGTGGGCGTCGTTGATGATCATGCGGTCGGCCCGCTGGGTCAGACAGATCTTCATGGCGTTGTCGCACCGGGGCGCGAAGGGGCAGCCCTTGGGCATGTTCAGCAGGTCAATGGGCGTGCCGGTGATGGGCTGGAGCTTCTTGCCCGCCGTAGCCGCGGTGGGGATAGAGCGCATCAGGCCCTTGGTGTACTCATGCTTGGGATTATAGAAGATCTCGTCGGCGGTGCCCTGCTCGCAGATGGAGCCGGCGTACATCACCACCACCTCGTCGCACATCTGGGCCACAACGCCCAGGTCGTGGGTGATCATGATGATGGCCATGCCCAGCTCCTCCTGAAGGGACTTCATCAGCTCCAGGATCTGGGCCTGAATGGTCACATCCAGGGCGGTGGTGGGCTCGTCCGCGATAAGGATGTCAGGCTCGCAGGCCAGGGCCATGGCGATCATGACCCGCTGGCGCATGCCGCCGGAAAACTCGAAGGGGTACTGCTTCATGCGCTTCTCCGGCTCGTTCACGTTCACCAGGCGCAGCATCTCCACCGCGCGGTCCCACGCCTGCTGCTTGTTCCGGTCGGTATGCAGCAGGATGGCCTCCATCAGCTGCCGGCCGATGGTGTAGGTAGGGTTCAGAGAGGTCATGGGGTCCTGGAAGATGATGGACACCCGGTTGCCCCGGACGGTCTTCATCACCTTTTCGCCCGCGTCTACCAGCTCCTGCCCGTCCAGCTTGATGGATCCGGACACAATCTTGCCCGTAGAGGCCAGGATCTGCATGATGGAGTAGGCGGTGACCGACTTGCCGGAGCCGGACTCGCCCACGATGCCCAGCACCTTGCCCCGCTCCAGGTCGAAGGACACGCCGTTGACCGCTTTCACCTCGCCCGCGTCGGTAAAGAAGGAGGTGTGCAGGTCTCTAACTTCCAAAAGTGCCATTTGTTCCGTCCCTCCTTAACTGTTCAGCTTGGGGTCAAAGGCATCGCGCAGGCCGTCGCCGAACAGGTTCAGCGACAGCACGATCAGAGAGATCACGATGGCCGGGATGACCAGGCGGTAGGGGTAGGAGGTGATGCCGTTCAGGGCGTCGGAGGCCAGAGAGCCCAGCGAGGGCATGGGGGCGTTGACGCCCAGGCCCAGGA
>CAVJLQ010000007.1:0-1864 GCA_963650435.1 Alloprevotella sp.
CCACCCTCCCACCCTTTTTAGATGTGTGGGGGCGCAGCCCCCACGCCCCCGCCTGGACGGGTCGGTGAGGACACCGGCCCTACGAGGGTGTGGAATTTCGTAGGGGCGGCCTGTGGCCGCCCGTGCCTCCCTCTGACGAGGGAGCCAAGGCCGCGAAGATGCCGTAGGGCCCGATGCCCTCATCGGGCCGCATATCATAAAAAGCAAGGGGTCACGGCTTTGTGTAGGGGCTGCTTAAAAGGCCCCCTTGCGAAAGGGGGCCGCCGTCCCCGGCGGCCCGCGGGCGGATGATATCCGCCCCTACAAAATTGCGGCCGCAGACCGCCCTTGTCCCATGACCTGTGTAAATATTCCGATCCCCACCCCAAATTTATCACACCGAAGGAGCGCGTATGGATATTTTTCAATGGCTGACCGACACCACGGTGGGCAAATGCGTGTTCACCATGCTGGTGTCCATGGTGCCCATCATCGAACTGCGGGGCGGACTGCCCTTGGGGTGGCTCTGGGCCTGCCCTACTATCTGGCCTTCCCCGCGGCGGTGGTGGGCAACATCATCCCCGCCCCCTTCATCATCGTGTACATCCGGCGGATCTTCCAGTGGATGCGGCGGCACATCCCCCGGCTGAACGGCGTGGTGGACCGCCTGGAGCGGAAGGCCCACCTGAAGGGGGAGAAGGTCACCCGGTATCAGTACCTGGGCCTGTGGCTGTTCGTGGCCATCCCCCTGCCGGGGACCGGGGCCTGGACGGGCTCTCTGGCGGCGGCCTTTTTGGGGATGCGTCTGCGGAAGGCCCTGCCCGCGGTGATCCTGGGCGTGCTCACCGCCGGGTGCATCATGCTGCTGCTGACCCATGTGGGGGTCAACCTGTTCTCCAGCGTGATCTGACAGGACAAGGGGCCGCCGCATAGGATGCTCCGGAGGTGTGCCCGATGGGAGCATTTTTGGAACTGGCGGGGGCCGCGCTGGCGGCCCTGGGTCTGGCCGGCCTGCTGTGGTGGCAGATCGGACGGCTGCTGCGCCCTCTGCCCGCCCCGGGGGTAAAGATCGTGGTCCCCGGCCGGGGAGACGGCGAACAGCTGGAGCAGACCCTGCGGGCCCTGTACTGGCTGCGGGGGATGGGCCTGCTGCGGGGCGGTATCGTGATCGAAACGGAAGAACTGACCTCCGCCGGGCTGGCTCTGGCGGCGGAACTGACTCGGCGCTACCCGGCGGCAGAACTGCGATAAGGCAGAAAACAGACAGAGAGGAGACGCCCCATGGCAGAGAGCAGAGAGTTGCAGCTGATCGAGGGGACGGTCTCCTCTTTGATCTATCAGAACGAGGAGAACGGCTACACCATCCTCCGCCTGGAGTCCGGCGAGGAGGAGCTGACGGCGGTGGGCCCCATGCCCGGGGTGTCCCCGGGGGAGTATCTGTCCATCCGGGGCAGCTGGGTGCGCCACCCCACCTATGGGCGGCAGTTCAAGGCGGAGATCGTGGAGCGCCGCCTGCCCCAGGGCCTGAAGGAGGTCTTTCATTACTTAGCCTCCGGCGCGGTGAAGGGGGTGGGCAAGGCCACGGCCCGGGCCCTCATCGAGGAGTTCGGGGAGGACGCCCTTACCGTCATCGGGGAGCACCCGGAGGAGCTGACAAAAGTAAAGGGGATCACCCCCAAGCGGGCCATGTCCATCAGCGCCAGCTTTCAGCAGCAGATGGGGATGCGCCTGCTGGTGGAGTTCCTGGGGCAGCACAGCCTGCCCATGGAGCTGGCCGCCCCCCTGTACCGCAGCTACGGCGGCGCGGCCCTGGAGGCCCTGAAAAACGACCCCTACCTGCTGGTGGGGGAGGGGTTCGGGGTGGAGTTCTCTCTGGCCGACCGGC
>CAVJLQ010000007.1:1874-13299 GCA_963650435.1 Alloprevotella sp.
CGACCAGCTGGCCCTGGACCTGGGGCTGGCGGGGGACGACCCCCTGCGGCTGGAGGCGGGGCTGACCTTCGAGCTGGCCCACAACCTGAACAACGGACACACCTTCCTGCCCCGGGGCAAGCTGCTGGCCGCCGCAGGGCAGCTGCTGGACATCCCGGTGGAGGAGCTGGAGGACGCCCTGGAGCGCCTGTCCCTGAAGGGGCAGGTGGTGCAGGACGCCGTGGCTGGGGAGGACGCGGTCTATCTGCCCGCCATGTATGAGGCGGAGCTGCTGGTGGCCCAGCGGGTGCTGGAGATGCAGGACCAGGATCTGCTGCCCCCGGAGCGGCTGGAGGATGTGATCGGACGCATCCAGCGGCAGCAGGGCATCCGCTACGCCCCCCAGCAGCGGCAGGCGGTGGAGCTGGCCGCCCGCAGCCAGATGATGCTGCTCACCGGCGGCCCGGGCACGGGCAAGACCACCTCTCTCCGGGGGGTGTTGGCTCTGTTTGACGCCATGGGATTGGAGACCGCCCTGGCCGCCCCCACGGGCCGGGCGGCCAAGCGGCTGGGGGAGCTGTGCGGGGCGGAGGCCTCCACCATCCACCGCCTGCTGGAGACGGGCTTCGACCCCCAGAGCGGCCAGCAGGTGTTCACCCACGACCGGGACGACCCCCTGGCCGCCGACGCGGTGATCGTGGACGAGACCTCTATGGTGGACCTGCCCCTGATGGCGGCCCTCATGGACGCCCTGCGGCCGGAGTGCCGCCTGGTGCTGGTGGGGGACCCGGACCAGCTGCCCTCGGTGGGGCCGGGGTGCCTGTTCGCCGACCTGATCCGCAGCGGGGCGGTGCCCACGGTGCGCCTGACGGAGGTGTTCCGCCAGGCGGCCCAGAGCGCCATCATCCGCAATGCCCACACGGTGGACCGGGGGGAGCTGCCCGACCTGCGGGCCAACGACAGCGACTTCTTTTTCCTGGCCCGGCGGGACAGCCAGCTGGCGGTGGACACCATCGTGGATCTGTGCCGCCGCCGTCTGCCCGAGCGCATGGGCATCCCCGCCGACCAGATCCAGGTGCTCTCCCCCACCAGAAGGCGGGGCACCGGCACCGCCAACCTGAACCAGGCCTTACAGGCCGCCCTGAACCCCCCGGCGGAGGGGAAGGGGGAGCGGCGCTTCGGCGACTGGGTCTTCCGGGCGGGCGACCGGGTGATGCAGGTGAAGAACAACTACGACATCCTCTGGCGGGAGCAGGGCACAGCCAACGCCGGCATGGGGATGTTCAACGGGGACATCGGGGTCATCCGGGCCATCGATGGGGAGTGCATCACCGTGGACTTCGACGGCAAGGTGGTGGAATACGCCCCCGATATGCTGGGCGAGCTGGAGCCCGCCTTTGCCGTCACCGTCCACAAGGCCCAGGGCAGCGAGTACCGGGCGGTGATCCTGGCCGCCCTGGATGGGGCCCCCATGCTCATGACCCGGGGGGTGCTGTACACCGCCATCACCCGGGCCCGGGAGCTGCTGATCATCGTGGGGGACGACGGCGTGGTGGCCGGGATGATCCAGAATAACCGCCAGACCCGGCGGTACTCCGGCCTGCGGGCCAGATTGGAGGAGGGAGCCGTATGAAAAAGCCCAAGCATTTGAGCCCCGGCGACACCGTGGCCATCGTCAGCCTGTCCGCGGGGACCCTGGGGGAGCCCTGGGCCATCCACAAGCTGGACATCGCCCGGCGGCGGCTGGAGGAGGACTACGGCCTGAAGGTGCGGGTGATGCCCAACGCCCTGAAGGGGCGGGACTACCTCTACCGCCACCCGGAGGCCCGGGCGGCCGACCTGATGGACGCCTTCCGCGACCCGGAGATCAGAGGGGTGTTCAACGCCATCGGCGGGGAGGACACCATCCGCCTGCTGCCCTACATAGATTTTGACGTGCTGGCCCGGGACCCGAAGATCTTCACCGGCTTCTCCGACACCACGTCCAACCACCTCATGCTTTACAAGGCGGGGGTGATGTCCTATTACGGGGCCAGCGTGATGACCAACTTTTCGGAGTATGTTAAGATCAACGACTATACCGCCGCCATGATCCGGGACACCCTGTTCTGTCCCAAGCCTATGCTGGACATCCCCTCCGCCCCCTATTGGTACGACGACGAGGACGAGAAGATCTGGTGGGATGAGAGGAACATGAATACCCTGAAGCCCTATCACCCGGAGGAGCTCGGCTACGAGGTGGTGCAGGGCGGCGGCACTGTGGAGGGCGAGCTGCTGGGCGGCTGCCTGGACGTGTTCATCGAGGTGATGGGCACCCCGATCTGGCCCACAAAGGAGCAGTGGCGGGGCAAGATCATGTTCCTGGAGACCAGCGAGGACGACATGCCCGCCACATGCCTCACTTGGATCCTGCGGAACCTGGCGGCCCAGGGGCTGTTCGACGTGATCCGGGGCATCCTGGTGGGCAAGCCCGCCCGGCGCAGCAAGTACCAGCCCTATAAAGAGGTCTACCGCACGGTGGTGGGGCAGGAGAGCGGACACCCGGAGCTGCCCATCCTGTGCAACGTGAACTTCGGCCACGCGGAGCCCATCGGCGTCATCCCCTACGGCGCGCGCTGCCGCCTGGACGCGGACAAAAAGACCATCACCCTTTTGGAACCGGCCACAGAGCCGTGATCGAGCGGAAAGGAGCGGATCATCAGAATGCGTTTTGTTCTGCCCACATTGGAGCTGAGCGGAGATGTGCTGGACTTCTACCGGGAGATGGAGGAGCACGGCGACAGCTGCATCGGCTGCGGCGGCTGGAGAGACCAGACCGGCTGGATGCGGGGGATGGAGGACCGCCATACGGGGAAAAACCTGCCGAAGGGCTATGTGCGGGAAAACTTCTACCTCTGTTACGAGGGCGGTGTGTTGGTCGGTGTGTTCAGCCTGAAGTTTGAGCTGACGGAGTTCCTGCTGAACTTCGGGGGCCACATCGGCTATGCCGTCCGCCCCTCGCGAAGAGGGGAGGGGCTGGCGACCCGGATGCTGGGTCAGGGCCTCGCGCTGGCCCGGGAGTTCGGCTTTCAGCGGGTGCTGTGTGTCTGCGACCAGGACAACTACCCCTCCGAGCGGGTCATTCAGAAAAACGGCGGCTATTTGGAGGATGAACGGTATGACCCGGAGGAGCAGGTGGCCGTGAAGCGGTATTGGATCGACCTGTGACCGGACGGAGAAACGATCAGACAAAAAAGCACCCTGCGTATGGAAAACATACGCAGGGTGCTTTTTGTCTTTATTACAGCGTCAGCAGCTCCAGTTGGCCGCCGGGGGCGGCGGCGCGGATCTGGGTGACGGGGTGCTGCCAGTTGTCGATGATGCGGCTGGCGATGGCGTCCTCCAGGTCCTTCTGGATGCGGCGGCGCAGGTTGCGGGCGCCGTACTGGGCGGAGAAGGACTTCTCCACCAGATAGTCCAGCAGGGAGCCATCCCAGGAGAAGGTGATCCCCCGGTCGGCCAGGCTGGCCCGCAGCTCCTCCAGCATGAGGGCGGCGATCTTCTTGAAGTCCTCCTGGGTGAGCTGGTTGAAGTAGACCACCTCGTCCACCCGGTTGAGGAACTCCGGCCGCAGGAACTCCTGCAGGGCCTTCATGGCCCGGTCGCGGCCCTGCTGGTCGGCGGTGCGGTCAAAGCCCACGCTGCCCGTCTTGACGCCGCTTCCGGCGTTGGAGGTCATGACGATGACGGTGTTCTCAAAGTTCACCACCCGGCCCTGGCTGTCGGTGATGCGGCCGTCGTCCAGGATCTGCAGCAAGATGTTCAGCACGTCGGGGTGGGCCTTCTCGATCTCGTCGAACAGCACCACGGAGTAGGGCTTGCGCCGCACCTTCTCCGTCAGCTGCCCCGCCTCGTCATAGCCCACATAGCCGGGGGCGGAGCCGATGA
Source organism: Alloprevotella sp. (assembly GCA_963650435.1). GTDB lineage: Bacteria > Bacillota > Clostridia > Oscillospirales > Oscillospiraceae > Lawsonibacter. The sequence continues at coordinate 5,781 of CAVJLQ010000007.1, forward strand.
TGCGGGAGACGGAGTATTTCTCCATGTACTCGGACATGTCCAGGCGGATCAGGGCGTCGGGGGTGTTGAACAGGTCGGCGGCCAGCTGCTTCACCAGCTCCGTCTTGCCCACGCCGGTGGAGCCCACAAAGATGAAGGACACGGGCTTGCGCTTGGGGCTGATGCCCACCCGGCCCCGGCGGACGGCGGCGGCCACGGCGGCCACGGCCTGGTCCTGGCCGATGACGTGGGCCTTCAGCCGCTCCTCCAGCTTGGACAGGCGCTCATACTCCTGCTCCTCCACCTGGCTGGCGGGGATGTTGGTCCACAGCTCGATCACGTTGGCCAGATGGGCGGCGGTCAGGGGCGGGTCGCCCTGCTCCGTCAGGCTCTCCCGCTCGGCCTGGAGCCGCAGCTCCAGACTGCGGATGGTGGCCAGCCGCTGATAGGCCTCGTCCGTGGCGGCGGCGGTCATGACCTCCTTCTCCTTGGCCAGGTCGGCCAGCTCCTTGTCCACCTGGGACAGGCGGGCCAGGTTCTCGTTGTGGAGGTTCACGTTGGAGCAGGCCTCGTCCAGCAGGTCGATGGCCTTGTCCGGCAGATACCGGTCGGTGATATACCGCTCGCTCATGGTCACCGCCATGCGGCACATCTCCTTGGAGATGGTCACCCGGTGGAAATTGGCGTAGTAGGGGGCGATGCCCTCCAGGATCTTGACGCTGTCGGCGATGGAGGGCTCCTCCACCAGCACGGGCTGGAAGCGCCGCTCCAGGGCGGAGTCCTTCTCAATGTGCTTGCGGTACTCCGTCAGGGTGGTGGCGCCGATGACCTGGATCTCGCCCCGGGACAGGGCGGGCTTGAGGATGTTGGCGGCGTTCATAGAGCCCTCGGCGTCCCCGGCGCCCACGATGGTGTGCACCTCGTCGATGACCAGGATGATGCTGCCGATGCGGCGGATCTCTTCGATCAGGCCCTTCATGCGGCTTTCAAACTGGCCGCGGAACTGGGTGCCCGCCACCAGGGCGGTGAGGTCCAGCAGATAGACCTCCTTGTCCAGCAGCTTATAGGGCACCTGCTTCTTTTCGATGGCCAGAGCCAGCCCCTCGGCGATGGCAGTCTTGCCCACGCCGGGCTCGCCGATCAGGCAGGGGTTGTTCTTCTGCCGCCGGTTCAGGATCTGGATGACCCGCTGGATCTCCCGCTCGCGGCCCACCAGCTGGTCCAGCTTGCCGTCCCGGGCCTTCTGGGTCAGGGAGATACAGTAGTCGTTGAGGTATTTCCGCTTGGGGGCCTTGGGGGCGGCGGACTTGTCGCCCCGGGGGGGCGGAGCCTCCCCCTGCTCGGGCTTCTGCGCGGGCGGGGCGGCCCCGAACAGCTGGTTGAGGAAGGGAAAGGTGGCCGTGCGTCCGGCGTCGTCCTCGTCGTCCCCGTCATTCTCGTCGGCGGACTGCGCGCCCAGCATGGAGGCTATGGAGGCCAGCTCGTCGGAGTTCCCCAGGGTGGAGGTGAGGTCCTCGGACAGCTTGTCGATGTCCTCATCCCCCACGCCCAGCTGGGTGAGCATGTCGTTCACCGGCTTGATGCCCAGCTCCTTGGCGCATTTCAGGCAAAGGCCCTCGGTCTTGGTCTGGCCGCCCTCTACCTTGGTGATAAAGATGACCGCCACGTTTTTGCCGCAGCGGGAACAGAGATTCGGTTTCATATGATCGCTCCTCTCGGGAGATAGTAGGCAGTCCGGCCCGGGATGGCCCGGCCGGGCCCACTGATACCGTACACCGGAAATGTGAACTCGTCGTGAACTGGATGTATGGATAATTTGTCCTGATGGGTATTAAGGGGCCAGCAGCATGGGGATGTAGGCGTAAAAGAACCGCACCAGATGGGTCTGTGCCGCCGCGTCGGGGGGCAGCAGACTGTCCTTCAGCAGCCAGGCGGCGGCGTAGACCACCACGACGCCCTTGACCAGTCCCAGCAGGGCTCCTGACCAGTGGTTCAGGCCGGACAGCACGGGCAGGCGGAAGGCCAGATCCAGGGCGTGGCTGAGGATGCACCACAGGATCAGGATCAGCACAAAGGACAGCACATACAGCACCAGCCAGGCGATCCGGGCGGCGATGAAGGCGGCGGTGGAGCTGATCAGGCCGCCCGCCGCGGCGATGACCCCCTCGCTCACGGCGTTCTCCACGGCGGAGACGAACTGCTTGTAGAACTCAGAGCTGCGCAGGGCCTCCAGCAGGGCGGGCAGGGTCACGCCGTCCGCCGCGGCGGAGGTCTGGGCGGATACGGCGGCGGTCAGCCGGCTCTGGATCAGGGGCAGCAGCAGCTGGCTCACCGGCCCGGCCAGGGCGTCGGCCACGAAATATGCCCCGATCAGGGCCACGAACAGAGCCAGAAAGCCGCACAGGGTGAGCACAAAGCCCTTGCGGTAGCCCTGGATGACGCACAGCAGCAGAGCGGCTGCGGCCAGCAGGTCGATCAAAATTGGATCCACAGGGAGCCTCCTTTCAAGGCAGTGCCCTCAGTTGGGCAGATAGAACCACGCCTCCTGCTGGGTGGCCAGCAGGGCGAAGCCGTCGGGGGACAGGGCGGTGTACCGGGCCCCCTGGGTGTCGTTCAGGGCGGAGCGCAGCTCCCCCGTCTGGCTGTAGATGGTCAGCGCGTCGCCGGTGAGCAGGGCAAAGCTGCTGCCCGCGGCGTCGTAGTCCAGCACCTGGTCCCGCAGCTCCAGATCGGCCAGAGCGGCGCCGTCCGGCCCGATGGTCACCGCCTGGGTGGCGGCGCCCGCCCGGTAGCGGCCCAGGAGCAGCAGGGCGAAGCCGTCGCCCCCGAAGCTGAAGCCCTTCAGATAGCTGCGGCCGAAGGAGTAGGAGGTGTCGGCGGAGCCGTCGGCGGCCAGGATGTGCACCCCGCTGTCGGTGAGCACCCAGATGTGCTCCTGCTCATACTCCAGCTCCAGCACCGTCTCGCTGCCCAGAGAGACGGTGGCCGAGGGCTGGGAGGCGTCGGTGGGGTAGATCAGCAGCTGGCTGAGGAAGGAACCCTCCGCCTGTCCCATGGTGACCACGGCTACGGACTTTTTGTCGGGAGAGACCGCGGCGTCCGCCACAAAGGCGGAGGACAGGCTGATGTCGATGACCTTTTCGCCCGCGTCGTCATAGACGGTCACCACGCCGCGGTAGCCGCTGGTCTGGGCCGTGACGGCCAGCCAGCCGCTGTCGCTGCTCCGGGCGGACAGCAGCTGTCCGCCGTCGGGCAGGGTGAGGGAGAAGGTCTGCTGTCCGCCGCGGTATGCGTACAGCTGCTGCCCCCCGGCGTCGTAGACCACGGCGGAGCGGTGTCCGGCGGAGAGCACCGGGTCCGTCAGGGGGGTGACGGCCTCGGCGTACAGCTGGCCGGACAGGGAGTAGTAGTGGGCGCCGGCATCCCCGGCAAAGACCACGCCGCTGTCCAGCAGGGCAGCGGACTGCTTTCCGCCGCCGGAGTAGGAAAACGCGGCCCCCGTTCCCGTCTCGTCAGCGGACAGGGAGCGGCGGGCCAGCCAGCTTTTCAGTGCGTCCAGATCATAGCGGTCCCAGTTCACCACCAGAAACAGTGCCCCCAGCATCAGGGCGGCGGTCACCGCCAGAGCCAGAACGCGCAGGAACAGGTTCGGTTTTTTCGGCGTATCCTTGGCCATTACAGTACGTCCTCATCATACCAAAGGTTTGTCATGTAAAGCCCCCCCGGGGGCACGGTGGGCCCGGCCAGGGTGCGGTTGCCGGAGGCGAGGATGGCGGGGATGTCCTCGGGGGAGAGCTTGCCCTCGGCGGCGTAGACGATGGTGCCCGCCATGGCCCGCACCATGTTGTAAAGAAAACCGTTGGCGCACACCCTACACTCTATCAGGTCTCCGGCGCGGGACACGTCGAAGTAGTGCACGGTGCGCACGGTGGTGCGGGTCTCGGTGCCCACGGAGCGCACGGCGCGGAAGTCGTGGGTGCCCACGAACTGGCTGGCCGCCCGCTGCATCACGGTCTCGTCCAGGTGCTTGGGGTAGAACCAGGCCCGGTCCACATAGAAGGGGTTGCCCAGGCGGGAGTTGTAGATGCGGTAGGTGTACTCCTTCCGGTGGCAGGAGCCGATGGCGTTGAACGCCATGGGCACTTCCGTGGCCTTGACCACTACGATGTCGTTGGGCAGGCGGGTGTTCACCGCCAGGGGGATGCGGTCGCAGGGGATGGTGGAGGTGGTGCGGAAATTGGCGATGTAGACCTCGGCGTGGACGCCGGCGTCGGTGCGGCCCGCGCCGGTGCACTTCACCGGGTGGCACACCACGGTGGCCAGGGCCTTCTCCAGAGTCTCCGCCACGGAGACGGCGTTCTTCTGCACCTGCCAGCCGTGATAGGCCGTGCCGTTGTACATCAGCTTCAGGGCGATATTCCGTTCCAACTCGTCACCTCCCGGGGACAGGCAAAAAATGAGCTTACAGTCCGAAGTGTCCCAGCACGCCGATGCCCACGGTGATGGCCAGGAACAGGGCGATGACCGCCTTATCCATGGCGGTGTACTTCAGCTGGCGCAGGCGGGTGCGCCCCTCGCCCCCGTGGTAGCAGCGGCACTCCATGGCCACCGCCAGCTCGTCGGCCCGGCGGAAGGCGGAGATGAACAGGGGCACCAGCAGGGGGATCAGGGCCTTGGCCCGGCGCATCAGGCTGCCGGACTCGAAGTCCGCCCCCCGGGCCCGCTGGGCGGACATGATCTTGTCCGTCTCTTCGATCAGGGTGGGGATGAACCGCAGGGCGATGGACATCATCATAGCCAGCTCGTGCACCGGCACACGCAGCTTCTTCAGCGGACCCAGCAGGGACTCCAGCCCGTCCGTCAGCAGGATGGGGGAGGTGGTGTAGGTCAGCAGGAAGGAGCCGGAGATCAGCATCAGGATGCGGATGACCATGAAGAAGGCCTGAAACACGCCCTCCAGGGTGATGGTCAGGATCCAGAACTTCACCAGCACATGGGTGCCGGGGGTGTAGAACAGGTTCAGGATGGCCGTCAGCACGACCACCAGGGCGATTGGCTTCATGCCCCCCGCCAGGGACTTCAGGGGCACCCTGGAGATCTTCACCGCCGTGGCCAGCACCAGGAACAGAATGGCGTAGGTCAGGAAGAACTTGGCCAGGAACAGAGCGATGATATACAGGGTGACGGCGATGAGCTTGGTGCGGGGGTCCAGCCGGTGGACGGGGGAGTTACCGGGGAAATACTGGCCCAGAGTGATGTCTTTCAGCGCCATTTACACCGCCCCCTTTCCCAGCTTGGACAGGATGGCCGCCTTCGCCTGCCCGATGGTGTAGACCGAGGGGTCGATGTCCACCCCCATGGCCCACAGGCGGTGGAACACCCGGGTCATCTGGGGCACGCCCAGACCCATCTTCTCCAGCTCGTCCCCGTGCTGGAACACCTGACGGGGGGTGCCGTGGAAGGGGATGCGGGCGTCGTTGACCACCACAAGGCGGTCGACGGTGCGGGCCACGTCCTCCATGGAGTGGGACACCAGGATGATGGTGGCGTTGTGGGCCCGGTGGTAGTCCCGGATGTTGCCCAGGATGGACTCTACGCCCACCGGGTCCAGACCGGCGGTGGGCTCGTCCAGGATGAGCACCTCCGGCTCCATGGCGATGACGCCGGCGATGGCCACCCGGCGCTTCTGGCCGCCGGACAGCTCGAAGGGGGACTTGTCCAGCTGGTCGTCCCGCAGGCCCACGAAGCGGGCGGCTTCCCGCACCCGGCGGTCGATCTCCCCCTGGTCCAGCCCCATGTTGCCGGGGCCGAAGGCGATGTCCTTGTATACCGTCTCCTCAAACAGCTGATACTCGGGATACTGGAACACCAGCCCCACATGGAAGCGGGTCTGAAGGGTGCGCTGGGGGTCGGCCCAGATGTCCTCTCCCCGGAAGAGCACCTGTCCGGAGGTGGGCTTGAGCAGGCCGTTCAGGTGCTGGATCAGGGTGGATTTGCCGGAGCCTGTGTGGCCGATGATGCCCAGATACTCCCCCTCGTAGGCGGTGAAGTCCACGTGATCCAGGGCCACGCTCTCGAAGGGTGTGCCCGGGGAGTAGATATGGGTCAGCTCCTTAGTCTCAATAATGGGTTTCAAATGGCGTCAATCCTTTATGTCGATGGTACCTGCCCCGCCGGGCGGGGTCAGATCCGGGGTCATGCCAGCAGATCGCGCAGGGCGGCGGCGCACTCCTCGTCGCTCAGAGCGTCCAGAGGGACGTTCAGCCCCTCCTGCCGCAGCTCCCACAGCAGCTGGGTGGTCTGGGGCACCGTCAGGCCCACGGCCTTCAGCCCCTCTACGTCCTGGAACACCTCTTTGGGGGCGCCGTCGGCCACGACCTTTCCCTTGGCCATGACCACCAGGCGGTCAGCCTGGGCGGCCTCGTCCATGTGGTGGGTGATGAGCACCACGGTGATGCCCTTCTCCCGGTTCAGGGCGCGGATGGTGCGCAGCACGTCCGCCCGGCCGATGGGATCCAGCATGGCGGTGGGCTCGTCCAGCACGATGCACCGGGGCTGCATGGCGATGACGCCGGCGATGGCCACCCGCTGCTTCTGTCCGCCGGACAGAAGGTGGGGGGCGTGCTCCCGGTACTCATACATGCCAACGGCCTTCAGGGCGTCGTCCACCCGGCGGCGGATCTCCTCAGAGGGGACGCCCAGATTCTCCGGGGCGAAGGCCACGTCCTCCTCCACCACGTTGGCCACGATCTGGTTGTCCGGGTTCTGGAACACCATGCCTACGGTGCGGCGGATGTCCAGCAGGTTGCGGTCGTCCACCGTGTCCATGCCCAGGACGTACACCTTGCCGCCGGAGGGCAGCAGGACGGCGTTCAAATGCTTGGCAAGGGTGGACTTTCCGCTGCCGTTGTGGCCCAGCACAGCCACGAAGGAGCCCTGCCGGATCTCCAGATCCACCCCGTCCAACACGATGGGGGTGACCCCCTCGGCGTCGGTATAGCGGAACTCCAGATGTTCAGTTTTGATGATGGGTTCGTTCATAAACAGACCTCGTTCAGGTGTGATCGGCCAGCCACCGCCCGGTGGCGCCGCAGGGCAGCACCAGGCCGCTCTCGGTGACGGGCAGGCCCAGCTCGCCGCTGACGGTGTGTCCGCCGAAGCGCTTGGAGACCAGCGTCTCCAGAATATAGGTGACCACGCTGGGGGCCAGACCGGTGGTATAGGAGTTGAGGATGATGAACAGGGGGTGGTCGGACAGCACGCCGGACACCAGCTCTACAAAGGGGTACAGGTCATCCTCCAGCTTCCACACCTCGCCGGTGGGGCCGCGGCCATAGGAGGGGGGATCCATGATGATGGCGTCGTATCTCCGGCCCCGGCGGATCTCACGCTCTACGAACTTGCCGCAGTCGTCCACGATCCAGCGGATGGGGGCGTCTTCAAGGCCGGAGGACTTGGCGTTCTCCCGGGCCCACTGCACCATGCCCTTGGCCGCGTCCACGTGGCACACGCTGGCCCCGGCGGCGGCGCAGGCCACCGT
>CAVJLQ010000008.1:0-5743 GCA_963650435.1 Alloprevotella sp.
CGTCGCGCAGGCCGTCGCCGAACAGGTTCAGCGACAGAACGATCAGCGAAATGACGATGGCGGGGATCACCAGGCGGTAGGGATAGGTGGTGATGCCGTTCAGGGCATCGGAGGCCAGAGAGCCCAGAGAGGGCATGGGGGCGTTGACGCCCAGGCCCAGGAAGGACAGGTAGCTCTCGGTAAAGATGGCGTTGGGGATCTGGAGGGCGGTGGAGATGACCACCACGCTGATGCAGTTGGGCAGCAGGTGCTTGGTGATGATCCAGCTGCCCTTGGCCCCGGCGGCCTTGGCGGCCAGGACGTACTCCTGCTCCCGCAGGGACAGGATCTGGCCGCGGATCAGCCGGGACATGGACACCCAGTACAGCAGGGCGAACACGATGAACAGGCTGATGATATTGCTGCCGATCTTGGCCAGCACCGTGCCCTCGATGGCCTTGCCCAGCACCACCTTCAGCACAGAGGACAGCAGGATGACCATGAGCATATCGGGCAGGGAATATATGATGTCCACGATGCGCATGATGATCAGGTCCACCTTGCCGCCGCAGTAGCCCGCGATAGAGCCCACCGTCATGCCGATGATCAGCACGATGATGCTGGCGAAGAAGCCCACGGCCAGGGAGATCCGGGTGCCGTAGACGATGCGGATGAAGTAGTCACGGCCGGCGGAGTCGGTGCCGAAGATGTGGGGGAAGACCTTTTCCCCAGCGTCGATCTTCTTCTGCTCGGTCTCGCCGTACTCGAAGGGGGCCAGGTTGTTGTAAGAGGCGTCCACCGGCTTGCCGGGGCGCACGCCCAGCTGCTGGCTGTAGGAGTAGGGCCAGAACATGGGCAGGAAGATAGAGGTCAGGGTGATGATGAGCACGATGAAGAAGGAGACGGTGGCCACCTTGTTCTTACGCAGGCGCTTCACGCCGTCCTTGAAGAAGGTGGAGGCGGGGCGCATCTGCACCATATACTCTTTTTCGCTCTCTGTAGCGGGGATAAAAGCATCCATGTCCACATGGAGGCTGAACGGTTTTTTCAGCATTTCCCTGCGCCCTCCTTATTCCAGCGTGATCCGGGGGTCGACAGCCTTATACAGGATGTCGCTGACCAGGTTCATGACAACGATCAGGGTAGCCAGCACGATGGTGGTGCCCATGATCAGGGGGTAGTCCCGGTTGGTGATGCTGTTCACGAACGCCCGGCCGATGCCCGGCACGGCGAAGATCTGCTCCACCACCAGAGAGCCGGTGACGATATAGGCCAGCATGGGGCCGAAATAGGTGATCACGGGGATCAGGGAGTTCTTCAGCGCGTGGCCAAAGATGATATGCATCCCATCCACGCCCTTGGCCCGGGCGGTGCGGATATAGTCCTGCCCCAGCACGTCCAGCATGGAGGACCGGGTCAGGCGGGTGATATAGGCCATGGGATACAGGGCCAGGGTGATGATCGGCAGCACCAGGCCCCCGGCCTCCGCCCCGTTGGCGGGGAAGATGGACAGCTTGACCGAGAAGGCCACCAGCAGCAGCGACCCCATGATAAAGGAGGGCATGGACACAAAGGCGGTGGTGATGACCATGATGATCTTGTCCACCGGGCGGTTCCGCCGCAGGGCGGCCACGGACCCCAGCACGATGCCCACGATGCCGGCGCAGAAGGCGGCGATCAGGCCCAGCTTCACCGAGGTCTTCATGCCGTCATAGATCACGTCGGCCACCATGCGCCCCCTCTGCTTCAGGGAGGGGCCGAAGTCCAGCTTGGTCACCACGTCCCGCAGATAGGTGAAATACTGCTCCGTCACGGGCTTGTCCAGACCGTACTTGGCCTCCAGAGCGGCCTGCGCCGTCTCTGAGATGGCCTTTTCGCTCATAAACGGCCCGCCGGGCACGATACGCATGACGAAGAAGGTGATGGTAATGACCACCCACACCGTGACGATCGCCAGAACGATCCGCTTTAAGATGTACATCAGCGTCTTAGAGTTCATTCTGTTTTCATCCTTCTTTTCTTTTTCTTCCGCCCCCGCGCATCCCCGCCGGAGCGGACGGGCCGTCCGTTCCGCGCCGGGCCGCGGCGGCAAAGATCCCGGGCGACAGTATATGCTTTGTCTTTTCAAAAGGAAAGACAAAGCACAAGAGGCGCCTCTTGTCTGCTGCCCGTCTGTACACGCACGCCGCGCAGGGCTGTTTGTGCGTCATACAGAGACAGCATACGATAGGTATTGTTTATCATACCAGAAATGTCCCTTCAGCGCAACAAAGAAAGCGGAAAAAGTTTGCCAAGTTTTTCAGCCTTTCAGCACATCCCGCGAAATGCCCAAACCATTTCAGCGGTTTTTCCCCCTTCCCGGCAGATATGTGAGCGTATTTCTCACAAAAACACACAGAATAAAGGGCAGGCCCGCCCACCCCAGCAGGGGATACAGCCGGGCCACCAGCTGCGGGAAGGGCAGCCGCCCCAGCAGCAGGGCTCCGGCCACCGCCGCCAGCGCTCTTCCGCCGCCCCTTTCCCCGGGGCAGACCGTCCAGAGCATGGCGCAGCAGGAGGAGAATATCCCCAGCAGCAGCACCCAGGCGAAGGTCCGGCCCAGCGCGGGGGCGATGCTCTCCGCCAGATACAGGGCGGGCACCTCCATGGCCATGGCCCCGGGACTTCCGGCGATGGCGGCACTCATCAGCCCTATGGCTCCGCCCAGCAGCAGCGCGCCCAGCGCGCCGCCCAGCGCCGCGGACCCCCTGCCCGCCGCCGAGGCCCCCAGGCGGCAGTGGTACGCGCTGGCCCCCCAGCAGTTCATGGCTAAATATAGTACGCCGCTCCCGGCCCAGCCCGGCGCCGCCGGAGCCGCCGCAGGCGCCCCTCCCTTCAAAACGGCGGCCCCCGCCACCGCCATGGAGAACAGCGCCACCGCGGGGGCGATCACCGCCGCCGCTGCAGAAAAGCGCTGAAAGCCCACCCGCCAGGCCGCCAGCACCGCCGCCGCCATGAGCGCGGCCCCCGCCCGGCGGTCCAGGCCCCAGTTCTCCCCTATGGCCGCCCCCGCCCCGGACAGCAGCACGGGCAGCAGCAGCATAGACGCCGCCGGGGTCAGCCTTCTGTAGATCCCGCCCAGCACCGGCCCGCAGGCCCAGCGGAAGGGGTCGGGATCCGACTCCCCCCGGCGGTCATATCCCGCCCGCAGCAGCGCGGGCCCTGTGAGCAGGAACCCCGCCAGCACGATCGCCACGCCCCAGCGGCCGCCCTCTCCATACCGGGCAAAAAACTGCATCAGCTCCTGCCCTGTGGCAAAGCCGGAGCCCACTACCCAGGCGGGAAAGGCCCCGGCGCAGCGCAGCACATCCCCCGCCGCCCGCAGTCCGCCGCCCCTTGTTCGACCGGTACGTAGCACCTGATCCCCTCCTATATTTTGCGTTTTAAAATTCAAAACTCCCAATATTCTGTGTTTGGTCCATTAAAATACAGTTAAGTTTTCAGTCCCGTCCGCTACATCCGCATGAAAAGAATGGCACTTCCCTTGATTTATGCCGCTGCAGTGCTATAACGGAAGAGAATTCCGGCGCCGCCCACGTATCCCGGCGGCCAAAACCGCGCATACTGCGGCAAAGACTTTTCAAGCTTTTCATTTTCCTTCTTTCTCCAATTTTACCGGCCTTCTTTTTCCTTCGCCCGCCGCCCAGAGCCGCGCCCCCGTTTCCTTCCATAGGTGGAAGTCCTTTCTCCGCAGATCCCCGCCGGGCACGGACATACTGTCTGGGCGGGGCGCCACGCTCCGCAGATTTGGAGGTGATCCCATTGGAGAAGGAGAAGAAGCGCAGAGCCGCCCTCTGGGCCGGGCCGGCGGCTGCGTGCCTGCTGCTGGGCTGTCTGCTGGCCTCGCCCGCCGGGGCCAGTGAGCTGCAGCCCGCGGCAGAGGCGTTCAGCCCCGCCGGTCAGGCGCGGCAGATCATCCCCGTGGGCCAGGCGGTGGGGATCAAGCTGTTTTCCGACGGCGTTTTGGTGGTAGGTCTGTCGGAGATCAGCACGCCGGAGGGGCCGCGGCAGCCGGGCCGGGACTGCGGGCTGAGGACCGGCGACCTGATCACCCACATCAATGGACAGGATGTGGACACGGTGGAGCAGGTACAGGCCATGGTGGCCGCCCAGCCCGCCCAGCCGCTGACCATCCGGGCGGTGCGGGGGGAGAAGTCCCTCCAGCTGTCCGCCCTGCCCGCCGTGAACCGGCAGGGCACGGCCCAGCTGGGCGTCTGGCTGCGTGATTCCATGGCTGGCATCGGCACCGTGACCTACTACGATCCGGCCAACGGCACCTTTGCCGCCCTGGGCCACGGCATCAACGACACGGACACCGCCCTTCTGATGCCCCTGGAGTCCGGCAGCATCATGCGCGCCCGGGTGAGCGACGTAAAGAAGGGGACGGCGGGACAGCCGGGCGAGCTCCACGGCGTGTTCCAGCTGCAGCAGGACGCGGGCACCCTGTCCGCCAACACGCCCCAGGGCATTTTCGGCACAGTGGACCGCCAGGCGCTCACCGCCCTGGGCGCCCCCATGGAGGCGGCCAGCTGGGAGCAGACCAAGGTGGGCCCGGCCACCATCCTGTCCAACATCCAGGGTGAGGATATCCGGGAGTTCCAGATCCGCATCACCCACCTGTCCCAGAACGGCGACCGCTCCATGACCATCCAGGTCACCGACCCCGCCCTTCTGGAGCTGACGGGGGGCATCGTCCAGGGGATGAGCGGCAGCCCCATCCTTCAGGACGGCCGGGTGGTGGGGGCCGTGACCCACGTGCTGGTGAATGACCCCACCAGAGGATATGGCATCCCCATCAGCCGTATGCTGAGTTCCGGCGACAGCGCGGCCCGGGAGGAGGCCACCGCGTAAAGCAGGCGCCGGGGGCGGAGCTGCGGCCCCGCCCCCGGCAGACCTCCCTCAGAAAGTCCGGAACATCCTTTTATTGGTATTTTTGTCGAACAAAAAGATTACACACATAAATATGTCGTACAGTTTTTACAGTTTTTGGGGATTTGTTCTTGCATTATATTCCATTTTGTGGTAATTTATAGGTGCGGGTTGAAACACCCAGAATTGTGAGGGAGGATATTCAAGCTATGGTAGAACCGATCAAGACAGTTGTCCTCGCAGACACCGGCGACCTGTTCCTCAGATCCATGACTGAAGCCATCAACAGCGAATCCGACCTTCGGGTCGTCGGCAGCACCGGCGACGGCCCCCAGCTGCTGGAGCTGATCCAGAAGCTGCACCCCGACGCCGTGGCCATGGAGCTGGTCCTGTCCCGAATGGACGGGCTGGAGGTGCTGGCCGCGCTTCAGAAGCTCCCCGCCGACCAGCGGCCCCGCATCCTTGTCCTGTCCAGCTACGTACAGGGGACGATGGCCGACCTTGCCGCCGCCCAGGGCGCCGACTACTACCTGAGCAAGCCCTGCCGCCCCAGCGTGGTGTGCGAGCGGCTGCGCCAGATCACCCGGGTGGGCACCGGCCAGGTCGCCCCCAGCCGCAGCATGGAGGCCCAGGTGACCGCCATCATCCACGACGTGGGCGTGCCCGCCCACATCAAGGGCTACCAGTATCTGCGTGAGGCCATCCTCATCGCCGTGGCCGACATGGACGTGATCAACGCCGTGACCAAGGTGCTCTACCCCGAGGTGGCCAAGCGGTTCAACACCACCGCCAGCCGGGTGGAGCGGGCCATCCGCCACGCCATCGAGGTGGCCTGGGACCGGGGCGACCTGGAGAC
>CAVJLQ010000009.1:0-4656 GCA_963650435.1 Alloprevotella sp.
AGCGCTTCACAAAAAAACTTGTGACAGTCCGGCAGATCTTCTCTGCCGACCCAGCGCCGGGGGAGCAGGCACTCCCCGGGTACTTCGGCGGTGGCCCCTTTCCTGCCCCGCGGCTGCCTGGCCTTGCGGGGCGGTACTGATGGATACCGCGCCTCTATCTGGATGTTGTCACGATTATACAGGATGGGGGCCGCCCTTGTAAAGCCCCCGGCCCTGGAAATTTTCGCCGGTCTTCTCCCCGCATTTTGTGATATTTCTACAAAAATGCCGGGCCGCCCCGCCGGAAACGAACTGGCGGGACGGCCCAAGCTGTAAAAAAGGAAGAGAGAAAAGCTGCTGCTCATTCCAGCACGGCGCCCTCCCAGGTGGGGCCCACCAGGCGGGCATACCGGTCCAGATAGCGGCTCTGCACCATGGGGGGATGGGGCGTCCAGGACTTGCGGCGCTCGGCCATCTCTTCGTCGCTCACGTCGATGGTCAGAGACTTCCGATACAGGTCGATGTGGATGATGTCCCCGTCCTTCACCAGGGCGATGGGGCCGCCCAGAGCGGCCTCCGGGGACACATGGCCGATGCAGGGCCCCCGGCTTGCGCCGGAGAAGCGCCCGTCGGTGACCAGGGCGCAGCTGTCCCCCAGGCCGAAGCCCATGAGGGTGGTGGTGGCGGCCAGCATCTCCCGCATACCGGGGCCGCCCTTGGGGCCCTCGTAGCGGATCACGATCACGTCGCCCTTCCGGATCTGGCCGTTCCGGATGGCCAGGATGGCGTCCATCTCCCGCTCGAACACCCGGGCGGGGCCGGTGTGGACCCACATCTTCTTGTCCACGGCGGTGCGCTTCACCCCCGCGCCCGCGGGGGCCAAGTTGCCCTTCAGCACGATCAGGCCTCCCTGGGGCGCCACGGGGGCGTCCGCGTGGTGGATGATCTCCGGGTCCTGGGTGCCCTCCACCCGGGAGAGCACCTCCGCCCAGGTCTGGCCGGTGACGCACTGCTGGGACAGGTCCAGATACTTCTCCCCCAGCTCCTTCATCACCGCGGGGATGCCGCCGGCCTGGTACATGTCCCAAAGGGTGTACTTGCCCGAGGGCTTGATGCAGGCCAGATAGGGGGTGGAGTCCCCGGCGCGGTTGAACTCCTCCGGGTCCAGCTTGAAGCCGAAGGCCTTGGCGATGGCCGGGATGTGCAGGAAGGTGTTGGTGGAGCCGCCGATGGCGGCGCTCACCCGCAGCATGTTGCGGAAGCTGTGCTCGGTGATGTAGTCCCGGGGGCGGCGGCCCTCCTTCACCAGCTTCATCACCAGCTTGCCGCTCTCCCGGGCGTAGCGCAGCTTGTCCGCCTGAAAGGCGTGGCACGCGCCGCAGCCGGGCAGGGACAGGCCCAGGGGCTCCATCAGGCAGGACATGGTGTTGGCGGTGCCCATCATGGGGCAGGACCCGGCGGAGCCGCAGGCGCACTGCTCCATGGCGTCGTAGTCCTCCTGGCTGATCTCGCCGGAGGCCAGCTTGCCGGCGGCCTCCCGCACCTCCCAGGCGCCGCCGAAGGAGCGGCCCTTATAGCTGCTGGGCAGCATGGGCCCGCCGGTGACGATGACGGCGGGGATGTTCAGCCGCCCGGCCGCCATGGCCATGGCAGGCACGATCTTGTCGCAGCTGGCCAGCATCACCAGTCCGTCCAGGCGCTGGCCCTCGGCCATCACCTCCACGCTGTCGGCGATCAGATCCCGGGAGGGCAGTACAAAGCACATGCCCTTGTGGCCCTGGGTCTCGCCGTCGCACAGGGCGATGGTGTTGAACTCGAAGGGCTGGCCCCCGGCGGCCAGCACCCCCTCCTTCACCGCGGCGGACAGCTCCCGCAGGTGCTTGTGGCCGGGGTGCATCTCGTTCCAGGAGTTGACGATGCCGATGAAGGGCTTCTCCATCTCCTCCTTGCCGATGCCCGTGGCATACAGCAGGATGCGGTTGCCGGCATTGATGATGCCGTCGGTCATCTCCTGGCTGCGAAGTTTTTTGATCTCACTCATACTCGATAGCTTCCTTTGTATAGGATCATTGACGCGGCGGATACCCGTATCATCCGACGCTCGATATTTAGAAATAAACAACAGGGCCCATGATGCACAGCACGATCATGCACAGCACGGTCAGGGGCAGGCCGATCTTCACATAGTCTGTAAACTTGTAGCCCGCGGCCAGGATCTGCGCGTTGACGCCCGTACCGACAGGGGTCATAAACGCCATGTTGACTGCCGCCGCGATCACGACCACATAGGGCATCGGGCTGACCCCCATGCTCTGGGCCAGGGGGATCACAATGGGCACCAGCATAGAAGCCACACCGCCGCAGGACAGGAACTGCGTCAGCACGACGCTCATGATCACCAGCACGACCATCAGCATCTTGGGGGACAGGGTCTCAACACCGACAGCATTGAGGATGGTATCCGCGATCAGCGCACCGCCGCCAGAAACGGACAGGCCGGTGCCCAGAGCGGTGATCGTTCCGATGGAGATCAGAATGTCCCAGGGCAGCGCCTTCAGGGAGCTGACCGGGATGCACCCGCTGCCCAGCAGGATGGTAGCCCCCAGCATGGGGACAACGGCCACATCCAGATACTTGTTGAAGGGTGCAAAGCCGCTCAGACAGAAGCCCAGGATACAGCCCACCAGAACGGCCACAGACATCGTGCGCTTCCACTGGGGCACCATGTCGGTCTCATGGGCCGCCGCAGGCGCCTGGACATAGTAGTTGCCCTCGTCAAAGCCGGGCTCCTCGGGCTTCAGCGCCCACTTCAGAATGGAATAGCCGATCGTGGACCAGAACAGGATCTGAAGAACGCAGATAGGGAGCACCACAAGGGTCATATCGAATACGCCCATGCCCTGCTCAAATCCCGGGGTCGCGATCAGCAGGGAATTTGCGATCGCCTGAGGGGTCGAGCCCACCAGCGTGGCGCCGCCGCCGATCACGCAGGCAGTCGCCGCGGGGAAAATGACCATCTTGGAGCGGATCTTCCCGTTGGAGCCCGCGGCGATAGTGGCGATCAGAGGCATCCACACCGCGATACAGCCCGAGTTGCTCATGAACGCGGACATAATGGTGCAGATCACTACAGTCAGAACGATAAAGCGCTTCTCCGTCTTAACAAAGGAAGAGCGGCAGATATACGCGCCGATCTTCTGCGCCACACCGGTCTGGAAAATGGCATCGCCCACGATACACATACCGGCCACCATGACAACGGCGTTGCTGCCAAGGCTGGAATAGATCTGGGACAGCTTCATTTCGGGGATCAGCATGCCCATGGACAGGGCCGCAATGCAGGAGACCACCACAAAGGGCAGCTTGTTGCTGATCAGAAGTGCAAAGGTGATGATCGTAATAATGATCGCGATAGTACTGGAACCCATACAGGTCCACCTCTCATTTCTATATTTTTCAGGGTATCACTGCGCTCCGGCCGCGCTCTCCTCCGCGGTCAGCTCCCGGAACAGCCGGGCCCGCTCCTCCATGACCTGCTTCCACTCGCCGGGGCGGATAAAGGCGCTGTGGCTGCCGTCATCCAGTTCAGCCAGGGAGAAGATGTCGTAGTAGGTATTGTGCATGGGAAGGAACACATCTGCGTCCAGCTTTGCCAGCCGCTCCAGCCCCTCCAAATATCGTCTGCCCAGGTCCAGGGGCAGGCGGTTCTCGATCAGCTCCGCCCGGGTCAGGCCGTTGCTGCCCAGACCGCCGTGGGACGCCACTTTATACCGTTTCCCGTTGAATTCCGCCTCGAACAGCAGGGAGGTGCATCCCATGGTGTGCCCTGGGCTGTGGATGGGATAGATGGTCGTATTCCCCAGGGTGATCGTGCTGCTGTAGTCATAAAACTTGTCGATCCTGAGATCTGCCACCTCGCCGAACAGCAGGTCCCGGCGCTCGTTCAGCATGAACAGGTCGTCCTTGGGGAACCAGGTCTGGCAGTCGCAGCAGGACTGGATGTACCGCGCCCCGCCGATGTGGTCAAAGTGCCCGTGGGACAGCAGGAGCAGCTTGATGTCCTTGGGGTCGAAGCCCAGCTTCCGGATGTTCTCCAGCAGCAGCCACACCACGTCGTCAAAATTGCTGTCCACCAGGATCAGCCCGTCCCCCGTGTCGATCAGATAGGCGGCCACCCACTGGTTGCCCACATAGTAGATGTTGTTCAGGATCTGGAAGGGCTCCTTCCTGTAGTTCCAGGGGTTCTTCCGGATGTCCTCCACAATGCTCATCAGCTTGGATACGGGCATGGGTCTTGTCGTAAGCATCTGCGCGTCTCCTTTCTTCAGGAAGATCTCTTCTCCTGATAAAGCCGGGGATGGTTGACGGGGTAGCTCAGGGGCTTGTGTCGGAAAAACTCTACTACACCCTGGGCCGCCTGACAAGCCACACGCTCCAGCGACTCCCGGGTAAAGGACGCCACATGGGGGGTGATCAGCACGTTGTCCAGCTTCAGCAGCGGGTTATCCTCCCCGGGCAGGTTGGACTCCACCACATCCACCGCGGCGCCGGCGATCTGTCCCTTCTGCAGCATGGAGATCAGCTCCCCCTCGTCCACCAGCTGGCCCCGCCCCGCATTGATCAGCCAGGCCGTGGGCTTCATCAGATGCAGCCGCCGGGCGTCCAGCAGGTGATAGG
>CAVJLQ010000010.1:0-5377 GCA_963650435.1 Alloprevotella sp.
GCTTTCAGCGTGTGGGTCCGAGTCCCTTCAGGCACACCACATCGCCGCGGACTGTATATCGTCCGCGGCGATCTTCTATGCAAAAGCCGGCGCTCATCCCACGTTTTCGCGGCCCCCGCTCCCCTCTCTTGACAAACGCGCTTTTACGAAGTATAATTTCCAATACATATTGCTCGATGCACATCTGATCACAGACTTTGACACGGGAGAGACAGGCCATGGCTCCAAAAAACAAATTTACAAAAGAAGAGATGGTGGAAGCGGCCCTGCGGGTGGTGCGGGCCAGGGGGATCGACGGCTTGACCGCAAAGACGCTGGCGGACGAGCTGGGCACCTCCACCCAGCCGGTCTTTACCGCCTTCGGCTCTATGGACAGCGTCAAGCAGGAGGTCTATGCCGCCGCGGTGCGGGTATATGACAGCTACACGGACGCCGGCTTGCGGGAGCAGGTCCCCTTCCTGGGCGTTGGGATGCAGTATATCCGCTTCGCCCGGGAGCAGCCGGAGCTTTACCACCTGCTGTTCCTCGCCCGGGCGCAGGAATACAGCGCCATGCAGTCCATGCAGCACCTCCAGGCCCTTGTCCGCCCGACCCTGGTGGACATCTACCGCATCACCGGCGAAGAGGCTGACCTGTATTTCCGCGACCTCTGGCTCGTGGTACACAGCCTGGCCACACTGATCGTCACCGGCGACTGCCCCTACTCCGACCGGGAGATCGGCGGGATCCTCACCGGGTTCAGTCTGAGCATCTGCAAGGCCATCAAGGAGGTGCCCGGCTTTGCCGCCGGCACCTTTGACCGCGACGCCGCCTTTCGCGCGCTGACATCCAAGGCGCCGAAGTGACCCAAGGCGGCAAAACAGACAAGGCGGGCCCGCCGGACGGAGGCCCGCTCATACCCGGCGTTTACAGGAGGAACGGCCATGAGATACGATCGAACGATCATCGCCAAAAACGGAAAAGAGATCCATCTGCGCAATGCGGACGCCTCTGACGGGAGCGCCGTACAGGAGCTTTTTCAGCTGACACACGGAGAAACGGACTATTTGTTGTCCTATCCCGATGAGAACAAGCACGATCAGGAAGAGAGGAGCCGCCTTTTGGCGCAGGAGGCGGAAAGCCCGAACACCATCGAGCTGCTCGCCCTGGACGGCAGCAAGCTCATCGCCTCCGCCGGGATCCACGGGGTGGGCACAAAATACAAGGTGGCCCACCGGGCGGAATTCGGGATCAGCGTGTCAAAGGCGTATTGGGGGCTGGGGATCGGCCGGGCGCTGATGGAGGCATGCATCCAATGCGCAAAGGACGCCGGTTATGTCCAGCTGGAGCTGGACGTGGTGGCGGACAACACAAGGGCGATCGGCATGTATCATAAGGCCGGTTTTGTGGAGTACGGAAGGAACCCCAAAGGATTCCGCTCCCGGACGGGGGCATTTCAGGAGGTCATCTCCATGCGGGCAGAGCTGTGATACGCCGCTGCTCAGAACAGAAGGGGTCATTATGAACGGAGCCTTAGACTTTATCCGCGCCGCCGCGCCCTGGGCGGCGGCCGGTCTGTCGGTGGCCATTTTAGCCGCCCGCGGCGGGGCAAAGAAAAAGAAGGGGAAAAAGCAGGACGGCGACTGCGGCACAGAGGGCATGTGCCTTGGAATGTGCTTCGGCCTTCTCATCGGGACGATGTTTGAAAACGGCGCAGGCATCGGCATTTCCCTCGGCATGCTGATCGGTCTCGCCGCGGGGACGTGTATCCCCAAGCGGTAAAGGTCCAGTCTGAGGGGAGCAAATAAAAGCTCCCGGCTGCCCCTTGTATCCACGGCCCCGAGGGGATCGGCACACAAAGGCAGTCAGGAGAAACACAACATGGGATCGGCACGATAAACGCTATGAGATATGAAAAGCACTACTACGAAGGGCTGAACACCGGCCTGCAATACTACGAGATACGAAACGACTTCAAGCCGCTGGTGCTGCTCCACGCGCAGGGTGTGGACAGCACCAGCTTCTTCGGCGTCATGCCGAAGCTGGCGCGGCATTTCCATGTTTACGCCGTGGACTGCTTCGGCCACGGCGGAAGCCTGCACGACCCCTCCCGCTACAACGTGGCGGACATCGGGGATGGAATCGCCGACTTCCTGCAAAATGTGGTCAGGGAGCCGGCCTGCCTGCTGGGGCACTCCTCCGGCGGGCTGATCGCCGCCTATGCCGCGTCCCGCAGCGACCTGTGCGGCGCCCTGGTGCTGGAGGATCCGCCCTTCTTCTCCTGCCAGGGCGAGCGGCGGAAAAGCGCCTTCAACTATGTGGATCTGTCCACGGTCTGCCATGATTTTTTGAATCAGAGCCAGGAGACCGACTTCGTCCTGTACTATTTCTCCCACCAGCGGATCTGGGAGCTTTTCCCCCAGCAGGCGCGGGAAAGGCTGCGCCCCAGATCGATCGCGGCGGCGGCGAAATACCGCAGGAAGCACCCCGACAGGGACCTGCGCGTCCCCTTCTGGCCCAGGACGGCGCTTGCCGCCTACCGGGGCATGGGCCGCTACGACCCCCGCTTCGGCGAGGCGTTTTATACCGACAGCTTCCACGCGGGGATCGCCCACGAGGACCTGCTGCGGGGCATCCGCTGCAAGACCCTGTTCCTGAAGGCAAAGACCGTGATCGGACAGGACGGGCTTTTGATGGCGGCACTGAGCGAGGATGACCTGCAGCGCGTTCTGTCGCTGGTGCCCGATCATTCCCTCATCCGCTTTGACTGTGGACACGGGATCCACGTCGAACGGCCAAAGGAGTTCGTGTCGGCGGTCTTGACCATGGCGTGAGGACGGCGGCAAATGCCGCCCGGTCCCGCCGGCGGCGCTTATCCTTTTTTCAGGCGCTGCGCCCACTCGGCTTCTTTGAAGCCCGCAAGAACGAAGTCATCGCCGACCAGCAGCGGGCGCTTGACCAGCATGCCGTCCGTGGCCAGGAGCTTCAGCAGCTCCTCCTCGCTCATGCCGGGCAGCTTGTCCTTCAGCCCCATGGACTTATACAGCAGGCCGCTGGTGTTGAACAGCTTCTTCAGCGGCAGCCCGCTGCGCCGGTACCACGCCGCCAGCTCCTCATAGGTGGGGTTTTCCAGCTTGATGTCCCGCAGCTCATATGGGATCTGGTTCTCATCCAGCCATTTTCCCGCCTTCTGGCAGGTGGTGCACTTGGGGTAACAGATAAAGGTCGTCGTTTTCATGGTTTGGCCTCCTTGTGGATCGATGGTACATACCGCCATGATAGCATATCAGGCTGCGGATGCGCAAGTGCCCGCACTTGCGCATTTCCCATCCAGCTGATACAATGTAAAAAACAAATCGGGAGGGATGACCGATGGTCCGCGAGATATGCAGAGATACTAACTTTCTCGCCCAAAAGGCAGAGCCCGCCGCGGCAGACGACCTGGAGACCGTACAGGATCTGCTGGACACCCTGGCCGCCCACAGGGATGGCTGCGTGGGCATGGCGGCCAACATGATCGGCGTGAACAAGCGCATCATCGTCTTTGACAACGAAGGGGAGTTCACCGTCATGCTCGACCCCGTCATCATCAAAAGCTCCGGCGCGTATGAAGCGGAGGAGGGCTGCCTCTCCCTGACCGGCACCAGGAAGACGAAGCGCTTTCAAACCATTAAGGTGCAGTGGAAAAACGAAAGGTATCAGACCCGGATCAAGACCTTCACCGGCTGGACGGCGGAGATCATCCAGCACGAGATCGACCACTGCGAGGGGATCTTGATATGATATTCTTCTTTTCTGCCACAGGCAACTGCAAATATGTGGCCGACCGCGTGGCTGCCGCCACCGGCCAGACGTGCGTCTCCATCGCCGCGTGCGTGCAGGCGCAGCAATTTACGTTCAGTCCCGCCGGGGAGGAAAGCGTCGGCATCGTCTCCCCTGTGTACTTCTGGGGGCTGCCGACCATCGTGAATGAGTTCCTGGAGCGGCTGCGGCTGGACAGGCCCGCCTACCTCTGGTTCGCCGCCACCTTCGGCACGACCACCGGACAGGCAGGCCGCTTTGCAGCGGAGCATCTGGAAAAGAGGGGGCTGACATTGGACGCCTGCTTCAGCGTCAGGATGCCCGACAGCTGGACGCCGATATTCGACCTGAGCGACAAGGACAAGGTTGAGCGCACCCTTCTGGCCGCCGAGCCCCAGATCGACGCGCTGATCCGCCGCATCCTCCGCCGGGACCGCGGCGACTTCATGCGCCGTCCGGCTCTACTACCCCCACTACGGGCAGGTGCGCCGCACGGCGCGCTTTGCGGTGACCGGCGCCTGCGTCGGCTGCGGCCTGTGCGCGAAGAACTGCCCCGTCTCTGCCATCGAGCTGCGGGCGGGCAGGCCCGTCTGGACCAAAAAGCAGTGCGTCATGTGCCTTTCCTGTCTGCACCACTGCCCGAAGTTCGCCATACAGTACGGCGGCAAGACCGCAAAGCACGGGCAGTATGTCCATCCGCCATATAAGGGAAAGCCCTCCTGACCCGCCTGCGGTCTTTCTCAAAAGCCGCCTGTACGCCCCCGATCGAACTGAACATACAGACAGCTTCCCGCTCCATCCCGGCAGCCATCCGCCGGCTATGGAACGGGAAGCCCTTTGACCACCAAGGCCGCCATCGGCGCGGCCCTATAAAAGCAAGGAGATCATATATGAAACATATCGTCGTATACGTCCACGGAAAGGGCGGCTCGGCGGAGGAAGCCGGGCACTACCGGCCCCTGTTCCCCCACAGCGAGGTGATCGGCTTCCCCTATCAGGCCCAGACCCCGTGGCAGGCCAAAGAGGAATTCCCGCCCTTTTTCGCGGCGCTGAGAGAGCGCTGCGGCAGTCTCACGCTGGTCGCCAACAGCATCGGCGCGTTTTTCTCCCTGTCCGCACTGGACCAGGGGGCAGTTGACAGCGCCCTGCTCATCTCCCCCGTTGTGGACATGGAAAAGCTGATCGGCAGTATGATGACCTGGGCCAACGTGACTGAGCGGGAGCTGGCGGAGCGGTCTGAGATCCCCACCGACTTTGGAGAGACCCTCTCGTGGCGCTATCTCTGCTATGTGCGGGAGCACCCGGTCTCGTGGCACGTCCCCACCCGCATTTTATACGGGGAGCACGACCACCTCACCTCTCTGGAGACCATATCGGCCTTTGCCCGGCGCATCGGCGCGGAGCTGACCGTCATGCCCGGCGGGGAGCATTGGTTCCACACTCCGGAGCAGATGCGGTTTTTGGACGACTGGATCCTTGGCTCCCGCGGGCGGTGACGGCCCCGCGCCCGGCCTTTACGACGCGCGCTCGGCCCGGACGATCCGCACCTGTCCCCCTGTATCCGCCGTGCGGTCGTAGTAGAGGGTCAGGTCGTAGC
>CAVJLQ010000011.1:0-4083 GCA_963650435.1 Alloprevotella sp.
CCATGAGCCTGGTAGAGTGCTACCCCATCGGCGTGATCTCCATGGAGGACGGCGGCGCCCTGGACGAGAAGATCATCGCCATCCCCTTCCAGGACCCCACCTATAACAGCTATCAGGACATCACCCAGCTGCCCGACCATGTGGCCAACGAGATCCGGCACTTCTTCCGGGTGTATAAGAGCCTGGAGGGGAAGGAGACCGTGGTCAGCGACGTGCTGCCCCGGGAAGAGGCGGTGAAGGTGATCAAAAAGTGCCAGAGCGCCTACATCGAGAAATACTGCATCTGAATATGGGGGAGAGATCTGTATGGCGGTCCTGATCGCATATTATTCCCGGGCGGGGGAGAACTACTTCGGCGGCGCGATGCGCACGATCCAAAAGGGCAACACCGCCAAAGCGGCGGAGCAGCTGGCGGAGCTGACCGGCGGAGACCTGTTCGAGATCCGGCAGAAGGTGCCCTACTCCCAGGGCTACCGGGCCTGCGTGGACGAGGCAAAGAGGGACTTTCGGGACAATGCCCGGCCGGAGCTGGCCCAGCTGCCCGGCGACCTGAGCAAATATGACCGGATCTATCTGGGCTATCCCAACTACTGCGGCACCATGCCCATGGCGGTGTACACCTTTTTGGAGCAGGGGGACTTCTCCGGCAAGACCATCTGCCCCTTCTGCACCCACGAGGGCAGCGGACTGTGCCGCACGGAGCGGGAGATCGCCGCTGCGGCCAAGGGCGCGGCGGTGACAGAGGGGCTCGCGATCCACGGCAGCCATGTGGACGAGGCCGGCCCCGCTCTGAAGAACTGGGTGGATCGGCTGGGATAAACAGAACGACACAAAAAGCAACCCCCCGTATGGCAAAGGCCATACGGGGGGTTATGGTTTTCACTGGGATCACACGATGCGCCGGGCGCCAACAAAACCGGTCTTGTAGTAAGAGGTGTTGATGTCGCTGACGATCACGCCCACAGAGGAGGAGGAGGCGTGGACGAACTGGTCGTTGCCGATGTAGATGCCCACATGGGAGGCGCGGCTGGCGCTGGAGCCGGCCTTCTTGAACATGACCAGGTCGCCGGGCTGAAGCTCGCTGCGGGCGACGGATGTGCCGTTGTCCAGCTGGGCGGAGGCGGTGCGGTTCAGGGTGTAGCCGAACTGCTTATAGACGTATTTGGTCAGGCCGGAGCAGTCGAAGGCGCTGGGGCCGGAGGCGCCGTAGCGGTATTTGCAGCCCACGAACTGGAGGGCGTACTGGGCGATCTCGCTGCCCAGGTCGTTCTGGGCGGCCTCGCTGGCCTCGGCGATGCGGACATAGTCGCCGGAGACGTAGCCGTTCTCGATCTTATACCAGCCGTTCTCCTGGCCGTAGGTCTCTACCACGCGGCCGGAGCGCAGGCTGCCCACCTTGCTGTAGCTGGAGCCGGGGCCGGAGCGGATGTTCAGGGGGCCCTCCACCACCTTGATATAGGTGATGCTGGCGGACTGGCTGTCCAGGGTGACATACTGGGCGGAGACGTAGCCGGTCAGATCGCCGCCCACCACCTGATACCAGCCATCCTCGCTGGACAGGATCTCCACCTCGGTGCCGGAGGCCAGCTGGCCCACCTTCGCGCCGCTGGTGCTGGGGGCGGAGCGCACGTTCAGGGGGCCGGCATTCACCTTGCCGGTGACGGTCGTGGGCTCGATATACTCGCTGGACACGAACCCCGTGGCGGCCTGATAGGAGATCTCCAGCCAGCCGTTGTCCAGGTCGGACAGGATCTCTACTGTGGTGCCCTTGGCCAGCAGGCCCAGGGAGGCGCTGTCAGCGCTGCTGGCCTGGCGCACGTGCAGACCGCCGTCAGCGGTGACGACGCCGTTGGAAGCGGCCAGGGCGGGGGTGAACAGCATGGCTGCGGACAGCAGGACGGCCGCTGCGCGGGCCCCTGCGGATCGGTGAAAATTCATAGGTAGATTCCTCCAGCATCTCTGTTTGGCGGGAAGGGACGGGGGAGAGGGGTCAGCCCTTCTCCTGAAAGCGGTCCAGCCAGATACAGGCCAGATCCAGGGCGTCGAACAGGCTGTCCTTGGGCTTCTCCGTGCTCTTGACCATGCGGTCGCGGCCCTTCAGGTCGGGATCGGTGAGCTGCAGCTGGACGGAGACCTTGCTGGACATGGGCAGGCCGTTCATATCCTGGGCGGCCTGGACCTGCAGCACGGCGATATATTTCTCGGCCATGGTGCCGTAGTAGATCAGATTATCCTTGCGGCGAAGGGCGCGGCCCTTGTAGGTAAGGGGGATGGACTGTGCGGACATATAAGTTCCTCCTAAGGCGGTTCACATAAATTGAAGTTGTAACCGAATTGTAACATATTTGCGCGGGCATGTCAAATAAAGTTGGGGAGAAAAATTGGCAGGGGCCGGAGGAAAATTTTTCCTGAAAAAAGAAAAAACCGGCCGGGCCGGAAAGATACTTGACATAAAAACAGTGCCGTGGTACAATAAAATGCTTTCATATCCCTATGGAAAAGAGCGCAGTCCCCCACGCTCTGTTCGTAGGATACCACAGCCCGGCGGGAAACACAAGAGAAGTTCTGATGAAACTTCCAACTGCGCCGGGCGTGCGTAAAACCCTGCCGCTTAAAAATTTGTAGGAATTTACAAAGGATCGGGCGGGACAGGTCGTTCCGGGGGAGAAAAATGTTGATCCACTCGTTCAGAACAGAGGAAAGTGAGTTGATTTTTTAGAATGGTCAAGGATGTCTACTACGGCAAGACCCTGCGCAAGAGCTTCGCACGCCACGAGGAGATCCTGCAGATGCCCTATCTGCTGGAAGTGCAGAAGACCTCCTACCAGTGGTTCCTGGATACCGGCCTGCGGGAGGTATTTAAGGACGTGGGCTCCATCTCCGACTATGCGGGCAACCTGGAGCTGTCCTTCGTGGACTACTCCATGGACGAAAAGCCCAAGTACGACGTGGAGGAGTGCAAGGGCCGGGACGCCACCTATGCCGCCCCCCTGAAGGTGCGGGTGCGCCTGCGCAATAAGGAGACCGAGGAGATCAAGGAGCAGGAGATCTTCATGGGCGACTTCCCGGTGATGACCAACGCCGGCACCTTTGTCATCAACGGCGCGGAGCGCGTGATCGTCTCTCAGATCGTCCGCTCCCCCGGTATGTACTATGCCGACACCAAGGATAAGGCCGATAACCACACCTACGCCACCACTGTGATCCCCTACCGCGGCGCCTGGCTGGAGTATGAGACCGACCTGTCCGACGTGTTCTATGTCCGGATCGACAAGAACCGCAAGCTGCCCATCACCTGCCTGATCCGCGCCGTGGGGCCCAGGACCGATGCCGAGATCGTCGAGATGTTCGGCGAGGACGAGCGCATCCTGGCCACTCTGGAGAAGGATACCTGCAAGACCTATGAGGAGGCCCTGCTGGAGATCTACCGCAAGCTGCGCCCCGGCGAGCCCCCCACGGTGGACACCTCCAAGACCCTGCTGGAGGCCACCTTCTTCGACCCCCGCCGCTATGACCTGTCCGCTGTGGGCCGCTACAAGTTCAACAAGAAGATGGCCATCTGGATCCGCCTGTCCGGCCGCACCCTGGCCATGCCCGTGGCCGACCCCCGCACCGGCGAGATCCTGGCCGAGGCCGGCGAGACCCTGACCCGGGAGCGCGCCCGCCAGCTGGAGGCCAAGGGCGTGAACGAGGCCGTGCTGGACATCGACGGCAAGCAGGTGAAGGTGTTCTCCAATAACACCGTGGACATGAAGGGCTTTGTGGACTTCGACCCCGCCGAGTGCGGCGTGGAGGAGAAGGTCTGCTTCCCCGTTCTGTGCCAGCTGCTGGACCAGTTCAGCGGCGAGGAGCTGAAGGACGCCGTCCGGGAGCACATCGACGACCTGATCCCCAAGCACATCACCGTGGACGACATCATGGCGTCCATCAACTACCTGAACTGCCTGGCCCACGGGGTGGGCACCCCCGATGACATCGACCATCTGGGCAACCGCCGCCTGCGCTGCGTGGGCGAGCTGATCCAGAACCAGTTCCGCATCGGCTTCAGCCGCATGGAGCGCGTCATCCGCGAGCGCATGACCA
>CAVJLQ010000012.1:0-16398 GCA_963650435.1 Alloprevotella sp.
AACTATCTGCACAAGCTGGCCCTGACCATCGATAATATCCGAATGATCATCGACTGCGAATTTATCCTGAGCGGGTACCTGCTGGAATACATGAACGAGGATGACATACAGCGGCTGACGCGTTATGTGAAAGAACAGTGTGCTTTCGATTCACCTAATTTCTCTCTGCGGCTGGGAAGATATGGCAGTAAATCGGCCTCTTTGGGTGCGGCTATATCTCTGATCGAGGATTTTCTGGACCATATCAACTGGTAAGTGAAAAAAGCTCCCCTCCACATTTGTTGAAAAAGCAAAAAATCAGTTGCCACGGCCCCCTCCACCCGTTATAATAAAACTCAGTTTTGTCTGCTATCACGTTACTACGAGGAGATCGGGAGGGATCACACCATGGATCATGGTAACAACAAAAAGGGGAACGGCTGGGCGCTGCTGCCGTTCCTGATCTTCATCGCCATTTATCTGGGGGCCGGGCTGATCTTACAGCGCCAGGGGGTAGAGATGGCCTTCTATCAGTTCCCCTCCGTCACCGCCATGTTCATCGCGGTGGTGGCCGCCTTCTGTATGGGGCGGGAGAGCCTGGATGAGAAGTTCTCCGTCTTTGCCCGGGGGGCCGCCAACGAAAACGTGCTGACCATGCTGATGATCTACATCCTGGCCGGGGCCTTTTCCACGGTGGCCAGATCCATGGGCGGTGTGGATGCCACGGTGAACCTGGGCCTGTCCGTCGTCCCGGTGCAGCTGCTGGTGGCAGGTATGTTCGTGATCTCCGCCTTTCTGGGCACGGCCACGGGCACCTCTGTGGGCACGATCACGGCCTTGGTGCCCATTGCTGTGGGTCTGGCCAGTGAGAGCGGCCTGAGCGTGCCCCTGATGCTGGGCTCCTGCGCCGGGGGCGCCATGTTCGGGGACAACCTGTCCATGATCTCTGACACCACCATTGCCGCCACCAAGACCCAGGGGGTGGCCCTGAAGGACAAGTTCCGGGTCAACTTCTACATCGCCCTGCCCGCCGCCCTGATCACGCTGGTGGTGCTGCTGACGGTGGGCCGGGGGGAGGCCGCTGTGATCGCCCCCCGCACGGTGGAGCTGCTGAAGGTGGTCCCCTACATTCTGGTGCTGGCGCTGGCCATCATCGGCGTCAACGTGTTCCTGACCCTGACCATCGGTATTTTCTCTGCCGGGATCATCGGCATGGCCGGTGGCAGCCTGACCGTGTTTACCTTTGCCCAGGATATTTGGAACGGCTTTACTGGCCCTGTTCTGCGGCGGCATCTCCGAGCTCATCGCCCACAACGGCGGCATCGTCTGGCTGATCGAGAAGCTGCGGAAGATGATGCACGGGGGCAAGTCGGCCCAGGTGGGTATGTCGGTGCTGGTGTCTCTGGCCGACTGCGCCACCGCCAACAACACCGTGGCCATCATCCTGTGCGGCAATGTGGCCCACGATATGAGCCGGGAGTTCAAGGTGGATCCCCGGCGCACCGCCTCTCTGCTGGACGTGTTCTCCTGCGTGTTCCAGGGGATCATCCCCTACGGCGCCCAGCTGCTGGTGGCCGCGTCTTTGACCACCACCACCTACGGCATCGTCATCAGCCCGGTGGAGATCGTGCCCTATATGTGGTACTGCTGGATCCTGGCGGGCTTTGGTCTGCTGTCCATCTTCGTGCCCTACGCCGACCGTGTGTGCCGCCGGGATCCCTGGAACTGGGAGCATGACGCGCCGCAGTCCGCCGCGGCAAAAAAGGCCCATCCGGAAAAGGAAAAGCAGAATTAAAGAAAAAACATCGTCCCGGCCCCTATGGGGCCGGGACGATGTTTTTTAAGCGAAAGTTCAGCGGAAATACTCCACGCCGGCGCGGAACAGCTCCATGTCGTAGACGCCGGGCACGTTGCGGTACAGGTCGGCCCCGATACGCTCGGAGTGGCCCATTTTGCCCAGCACGCGGCCGTCGGGGCTGGTGATGCCCTCCACCGCCAGGATGGAGCCGTTGGGGTCGTACTCCGTCTCCATGGTGGGGCGGCCCTCCAGGTCCACATACTGGGTGGCGATCTGTCCGTTGGCGGCCAGGGAGCGGATCTGCTCCTCGCCGGCCAGGAAGCGGCCCTCGCCGTGGGAGATGGGTACGGTGTACACCTGGCCCACCTTGGTGCGGGCCAGCCAGGGGGACTTGTTGGAGCTGATGCGGGTGCGCACCAGCTTGGACTGATGGCGGCCGATGATGTTATAGGTCAGAGTGGGGCAGCTCTCGTCGGTCTCGATGATCTTGCCGTAGGGCACCAGGCCCAGCTTGATCAGGGCCTGGAAGCCGTTGCAGATGCCCAGCATCAGGCCGTCCCGCTCGTCCAGCAGGCTGCCCACCTGCTCCCGCACCGCCTGGCTGCGGAAGAAGGCGGTGATGAACTTGGCGGAGCCGTCGGGCTCGTCGCCGCCGGAGAAGCCGCCGGGGATGACCACCATCTGGGCGGTCTTCATGGCGCCGGCAAAGCGCTCCACGCTGCGGGCCACATCGTCGGGGGTCAGGTTGCGGATGACGAAGATCTCCGCGTCCGCGCCAGCCTCCTTCAGGGCACGGGCGGTGTCGTACTCGCAGTTGGTGCCCGGGAACACGGGGATCAGGGCACGGGGATGGGCGGTCTTCACCTTGGGGGCGATGACGCAGCCCTCGTCGTAAGAGAAGGTCTCCACCCGCTTGGGCTCCTGGGCGGTCTTCAGGGGGTAGACCCCCTCCAGCACGCCCTCGTTCAGCTCCCGCAGCTCCTGGATGGAGGCCCGGTCGCCGCCGCCCAGGTCGATGTCGGCGGCATAGGTGGTCACGCCGATGGGGGCGCACAGGGGGCTGTCGGGCAGCTCAGTCAGTTCGGCCACGATGGCGCCGGGACAGGGCAGGTACCACTCCAGCGCCTTGTCTGCCGCCTCAAAGCCGATGCCGTTGCCGAAGGACATTTTCATCACCGCCTCGGCCAGACCGTTCTCCACGGCCCAGGCGGCCTTCACCTTGCCCGCGCGGGCCAGGCCGTTCAGCAGCTCCCAGCTGGCGCGGATCTCCTCCGGGCTGTTCCCGGCAAAGAGACACACGGGGTGGCCCGCCGCCTTGAACTGGGTGGTCAGCACCTCGTCCGCCTGCACGGGGGCGATGGCGAAGGAGATCAGCGTGGGGGGCACGTCCAGATCCAGGAAGGAGCCGGACATGGAGTCCTTGCCGCCGATGGCGGCGGCCCCCAGCTCCAGCTGGGCGTCCAGAGCCCCCAGCAGGGCGGAGAAGGGCTTGCCCCAGCGGCGGGGCTCATCCCGCAGCTTCTCAAAGAATTCCTGGAGGGAGAGATAGGCCTTCTTGTAGTCCGCGCCCGCGGCCACCAGCTTGGCCACGGAGGTATACACCGCGCCGTGGGCCCCGGCGTAGGGATCCACAGTCATGGCGTCGGGATCGCAGCCCCAGGCCATGACGCTGGCCTGGTGGGTGTGCTGGCCGGGCAGAACGGGCAGCAGGGCGGCCATAGCCTGGGCGGGGCTGGTCTGGGTCTTGCCGCCGAAGGGCATGAGCACGGAGCCCGCGCCGATGGTGCCGTCAAAGCGCTCGGTCAGTCCCCGGCGGCTGGCGCACTTCAGGCTGCCCGCCATCTCCTTCAGGCCGGAGAACTCCGCCGTTCCCAGCTGGCTGCGGTCCTTTTTCTCCACCCGGACGGCGGAGCGCTTGGCCGCGCCGTTGGTGTTCAAAAACTCCCGGGACAGGTCGGCCACGGTCTGGCCCCGCCAGGTCATGACCATGCGGGGGCTCTCGGTGACCACGGCCACCTGATAGGCCTCCAGGTTCTCCTCCTGGGCGGCGGCGATGAACTTGGCGGCATCCTGGGCGGCCACCACCACGGCCATGCGCTCCTGGCTCTCGGAGATGGCCAGCTCAGTGCCGTCCAGACCGTCGTACTTCTTCCGCACGGCGTCCAGATCGATGGACAGGCCGTCGGCCAGCTCACCGATGGCTACAGACACGCCGCCGGCGCCGAAGTCGTTGCACCGCTTGATCAGCCGGGTGACCTCGCTGCTGCGGAACAGGCGCTGGATCTTCCGCTCCTCGGGGGCGTTGCCCTTCTGCACCTCGCTGGCCATGGTGGTCAGGGATCTCAAATTGTGGCTCTTGGAGGAGCCGGTGGCCCCGCCGATGCCGTCGCGGCCGGTGCGGCCGCCCAGCAGGATGACCACATCCCCGGGGGCGGGCCGCTCCCGGCGGACATTGGACGCGGGGGCCGCGCCCACCACCGCGCCGCACTCCAGGCGCTTTGCCACATAGCCGGGGTGGTACAGCTCCGCCACATGGCCGGTGGCCAGGCCGATCTGGTTGCCGTAGGAGGAGTAGCCGGCGGCCGCGGTGCGGGCCAGCTTCCGCTGGGGCAGCTTGCCCTTCAGGGTCTCCTCCAGGGGCACCCGGGGGTCGCCGCCGCCGGTGACCCGCATGGCCTGGTGGACATACACCCGGCCGGACAGGGGGTCCCGGATGCAGCCGCCGATGCAGGTGGCCGCGCCGCCGAAGGGTTCGATCTCCGTGGGGTGGTTGTGGGTCTCGTTCTTGAACATGAGCAGCCAGTCCTGCTTCTCCCCGTCCACCACGGCGGGCACATGGATGGAGCAGGCGTTGATCTCCTCGCTCTCGTCCAGCTCGGGCAGCAGGCCCCGCTTTTTCAGGGTCTTGGTGCCGATGGTGGCCAGATCCATCAGGGTCTGGGGCCGCCGGGCTGCCTTTTCCGCCCCGTAGACCTCCTCCCGGGCGGCCAGATACCGCTCGTAGGCCCCCTGGATCTCCGGGTCTTCGATGTCGATCCGGTCCAGGTGGGTGGAGAAGGTGGTGTGGCGGCAGTGGTCGGACCAGTAGGTGTCCACCACCCGCACCTCGGTGATGGTGGGCTGGCGGCCCTCCTGGCGGAAGTAGCCCTGGAGGAACTCCAGGTCGTCCAGATCCATAGCCAGGCCGTAGTCCTCCAGAAAGCCCTTCAGTTCCTCGCGGTCCAGCTGGGTAAAGCCCTCCAGCACCTTGACGGGGGCGGGCTCCGGGTGGACGGCCTTCAGGGTCTCCGGCCTGTCCATGGCGGCCAGGCGGCTCTCCACGGGGTTGATCACGGAGCCCTGGATCACCTCCGCGTCCTTCTCCTCCAGCCTGCCGTAGACGGCGTACACCTTGGCGGTGGCCACCAGGGGGCGCTCCCCCCCGGAGATGAACTGGATGCACTGGGCGGCGGAGTCCGCCCGCTGGTCGAACTGGCCGGGCAGATACTCCACGGCGAACACCAGGGCCGCCCCGTCGGTGCGGATATCTTCGGATACATCGTCCAGCTGGGGCTCGGAGAACACGGTGCGCTTCGCCGTCTCCAGCAGCTCGAGGCTGATGCCCTCCACGTCGTAGCGGTTGATGACCCGCACCTGCTCCACCCCGGTCAGGTGGTACAGGGTGCGCAGCTGCTCCGCCATGTCCTTCGCCTCGGCGGCGAAGGGGGGCTTTTTTTCCACATAGACTCGGTAGACCATTTAGTTCTCCTCCCCGGCGGCAAGGGCGCGCTGGCCGATGTCCTTTCTGCAGTAGGCGTTCTCAAAATGCACCTTGGCGGCCTGGCGGTAGGCCTCGTCCACCGCCTGCCTCAGGGTGTCCCCCACGGCGGCGACGCCTAAAACGCGCCCGCCGGCGGTGACGGGGATGTTGTCGGCGCTGCGCTTGACCCCCGCGCAGTACAGCCGGCCGGTAAAACCGTCGTCCACCGTGATGGGGAAGCCGGTCTCATACTTCTGGGGATAGCCGTCGCTGGCCAGCACCACGCAGCAGGCGTGCCGATCGGAGAACTCCACCGGGCAGCCGGACAGGCGCTCCTCCTCCACCGCCTGCATCACCTCCAGCAGGTCGCTCTTCAGCAGGGGCAGCACCACCTGGGTCTCGGGATCGCCGAAGCGGCAGTTGTACTCGATGACCTTGGGGCCGTTCTTGGTCAGCATCAGGCCGAAGTACAGGCAGCCCTTGAAGGGGCGGCTCTCCGCCTGCATGGCCCGGATGGTGGGCAGGAAGATGGTGTCCATGCACTCCTGGGCGATCTCGGGAGTGTAGTAGGGGTTGGGGGCCACGGTGCCCATGCCGCCGGTGTTCAGGCCCTGATCTCCGTCGTGGGCCCGCTTGTGGTCCATGGAGGACACCATGGGCACCACTGTCTTGCCGTCGGTAAAGGACAGGACGGAGACCTCCGGCCCCTCCATGAATTCCTCGATGACCACCCGGCTGCCCGACTCGCCGAACACCTTGTCCTCCATCATGGAGTGGACGGCGTCCAGGGCCTCCTGCCGGGTCATGCACACCAGGGCGCCCTTGCCCAGGGCCAGGCCGTCGGCCTTGACCACGATGGGGATGGGGGCGTCGGCCAGATAGGCCAGTGCCTTGGCCGCGTCGTCGAACACCCGGTACTCCGCGGTGGGGATGCGGTACTTGCGCATCAGATCCTTGGAGAACACCTTGCTGCCCTCGATGGCCGCGGCCTTGGCGTCGGGGCCGAAGCAGGGAAAGCCCGCCGCGTGCAGGGCGTCCACCGCCCCCAGCACCAGGGGGTCGTCCGGGGCCACCACCACGAAGTCGGCCCGGCAGTCCCTGGCGGCCTGCACCAGGGCGGGGATGTCCTTTACATTGCCGGGGATGCATACGGCCTGCCCCGCCATCCCCCCGTTGCCGGGATAGGCGAACAGGCGGGTGACCCTGGGGCTCTCCGCCAGCTTCTGGATGATGGCGTGCTCCCGCCCGCCGGAGCCGATGACCAATACGTTCATAACAAAGCCTCCTTTGCCCTCGTCGACCGATGGTATCATCAATGGTGGAACAGCCGGATCCCGGTAAAGGACATGACGATGCCGTACCGGTCGGCCGTTTCGATCACGTTGTCGTCCCGGATGGAGCCGCCGGGCTGCACGATGAACTCGGCGCCCGACCGCTTGGCCCGCTGCACATTGTCGCCGAAGGGGAAGAAGGCGTCGCTGCCCACGGTGATCCCCCGCTGGGTGGCGATCCAGGCCCGCTTCTCCAGCCGGGTGAGGACGGGGGGCTTGACCAGGAAGGTCCTGCGCCAGGCCCCGCGGGAGAGCAGCTCCTCATACTCGTCGGACAGGTAGATGTCGATGGCGTTGTCCCGCTCCGGGCGGCTCAGGCCGGGGAGGAACTGCAGGGCCAGCGTTTTGGGGTGCTGCCGCAGATACCAGTTGTCCGCCTTGTCCCCCGCCAGGCGGGTGCAGTGGATGCGGCTCTGCTGGCCGGCGCCCACGCCGATGGCCTGTCCGTCCTTGACGTAGCACACGGAGTTGGACTGGGTGTATTTCAGAGTGATCATAGCCACCAGCATGTCCATCCGGGCCGGCCGGGGCAGCTGCTTGTTCTCGGTGACGATGTTCAGCAGCATGTTCTCCCGGATGGCGCAGTCGTTGCGCCGCTGCTGGAAGGTCAGGCCGAATACGTCCTTTTCCTCCGTCAGGGCGGGAACATAGTCCGGGTCGATCTGCACTACATTGTAATTGCCCCGCTTCTTGGTCCTGAGGATGGCCAGGGCCTCGTCCGTATAGCCCGGGGCGATGATGCCGTCGGACACCTCATTTTTCAGATAGGCGGCGGTGGCGCCGTCGCAGATGTCGGACAGGGCGGCCCAGTCGCCATAGGAGCACAGCCGGTCGGCCCCGCGGGCCCGGATATAGGCGGTGGCGATGGGGGACAGGGGGGCGTCCTCCTCCACCAAGTAGATCTTCCGGTCCACCTCCGTCAGGGGGGCGGCCAGGGCCGCCCCGGCGGGGGAGACATGCTTGAAGCTGGCGGCGGCGGGCTGCCCTGTGGCCGCCTTCAGCTCCTTCACCAGCTGCCAGGAGTTCATGGCGTCCAGCAGGTTGATATACCCCGGCCGGCCGTTGAGGACGGTGATGGGCAGGTCGCCGCCGTCCTTCCGGTAGAGCTTTGCGGGCTTCTGGTTGGGATTGCAGCCGTATTTCAGTTCCAGTTCCTTCATCGCGTTCAGTCCCCCAGATTTTTGTTGAACAGGGTCACCCTTCCGCCCACGTTGGCGTAGAGGGACACCTTGTTGTCTGCGTTCAGGGCGGCCCACACCTGCTCCGGCTCCGGCACGGTGACGGGGATGGGCTCCCCCGCGAAGGAGGGCAGGGGGTCGCCGGGCCCCTGATAGGTGCTGATGAAATAGCCCCGGCCCGGGTCGCAGCCCTCATAGGAGAAGAACTGGCGCTGGCAGCGGCCGTCCTCCCCCCGCTTCAGGATGGACAGCTCAAAGCTGCCGTCCGGGCGGAGCAGGGCGGAAATCCGGGGGGTGTAGTTGGGGGCGTCCGGCTCAAACTCCCGGCCCATAAGGGCCCGGCGGAAGCAGCCCGCGTCCCGGATGGTGTCCGTCTGGTCGCCGTTGGTGACGATCAGCTTGTCCCCCATGGCGCGCACGGGGTGGTAAATGATCAGGCTGGGGTCCTCCAGCTTGCTGGGGTCGTGGGCCTGGGTCCGGATGCCGTCCTCCGTCAGGGCAAATACCCGGTTGCGGCTGTTGGCGCTGCGGCCCATGATGAAGTAATAGACCCGGTCATGGCCCACCACGATGCCCCGGCCGGGGTAGGGGTTGCTGCTTAAAAGCGTCAGCAGGTCAGTCATGGGGAATACCCTCCTTTTCCTCGTTGATGCGCCGGGCCACCAGCTCCGCCGCCCGGGGCAGCAGGAGCCACTCGGCCTGCTCCATCACCCGGCGCTGAAGGGTCTCCGGCGTGTCCCCGGGCTGGACCTCCACCGCTTTTTGCAGCAGGATCTCGCCCCCGTCGGGGATCTCGTTCACGTAGTGGACGGTGGCCCCGGTGACCTTGACCCCGTAGTCCAGGGCGGCCTGATGGACCTTCAGTCCGTACATCCCCCTTCCGCAGAAGGAGGGGATGAGAGAGGGGTGGATGTTCAGGATGCGCCGGGGCCAGCGGGCGGTAAATTCGCCGCTGAGGATGCCCAGAAAGCCGGCCAGCACGAGCATATCCACCTGATGCTCCCCCAGCAGGCCGGACAGCTGCCGCTCAAATCCCTCGCCGCCCAGCTGCCGCCGGGGCAGGGTATGGGCGGGCACGCCGGCCTTCTCCGCCCGCTCCAGGGCGTAGGCCCCAGGCACGTCGGACACCACCAGGACGATCTCTCCGTGAGGCAGCTTGCCCGCCTTCTGGGCGTCCAGCAGGGCCTGAAGATTGGTGCCGCCGCCGGACACCAGCACTGCGATGCGGGTCAGCACAGGGCCACCTTCTCCTCGCCGGAGACGATCTCGCCCACCGCGTATGCGTCACAGCCGCCCGCCTTCAGGGCGGACAGGGCGGCGTCCGCGGTGTCACGGCTGACCACCATGGTCATGCCCACGCCCATGTTGTAGGTGTTGAACATATCGTGCTCCGGGATGCTCCCCATGCGCTGGAGCAGGCCGAAGATGGCGGGGGTGCGGACGGCCGCCTTCTCAATTTTGGCGCACAGGCCGTCGGGGATGGCGCGGGGGATGTTCTCATAGAAGCCGCCGCCGGTGATATGGCTGATGCCCCGCACCTGTGCCGCCTCCAGGGCGGCCAGTACGGGCTTGACATAGATCACCGTGGGGGTCAGCAGGGCCTCGCCCAGGGTGGTGCCCAGCTCGTCATAGGTCCTGCCCAGGTCGGCGTGCTCCACATCGAACACCTTGCGCACCAGGGAGTAGCCGTTGGAGTGCAGCCCGGAGGAGGGCAGGGCCAGCACCACGTCCCCGGTCTGCATGGTGCTGTGGTCCAGCACGCGGCTCTTGTCCACGATGCCCACAGAGAAGCCCGCCAGATCGTAGTCGTCGGGCTGCATGGTGCCGGGGTGCTCGGCGGTCTCGCCGCCGATGAGGGCGCAGCCGGACTGGACGCAGCCCTCTGCCACGCCGGATACCAGGGTGGCCACCTTCTCGGGGTCGTTCTTGCCGATGGCGATGTAGTCCAGGAAGAACAGGGGCTTTGCGCCGCAGCAGATGATGTCGTTGACGCACATGGCCACGCAGTCGATGCCCACGGTGTCGTGCTTGTCCATCAGCTGGGCGATGCGCTGCTTGGTGCCCACGCCGTCGGTGCCGGAGACCAGAACAGGCTCCTTCATCCCCGTCAGGTCGGGGGCGAACAGGCCGCCGAAGCCGCCCAGGTCGGACACCACGCCGGGGATCATGGTGCGCTGCACATGCTTCTTCATCAGGCGCACGCCCTCGTAGCCGGCGGTGATGTCCACCCCAGCGGCCCGGTAGCTCTCAGAAAAACTGCGCATGTTATTTCTCCTTTTCGCCGATCTTACATTCAAAGCGGTCTTTGCCGCCGTCCTGGGGGATGGCGGTGGGGTAGCCGCCGCCGAAGCAGGCGGTGCAGAAGCCGCACTCCGTGTTGTCCGCCAGCTTGACCACATTCTCCAGGCTGAGATAGCCCAGGGAGTCCACGCCGATGATCTTGGCGATCTCCTCCACTGTGTGGTGGTTGGCGATCAGATTCTCCTTGCTGTCGATGTCGGTGCCGTAGTAGCACTCGGACACGAAGGGGGGTGCGCTGACCCGCATGTGGATCTCCTTGGCCCCAGCCCGGCGCAGCAGATCGATGGTGCGGCGGCAGGTGGTGCCCCGGACGATGGAGTCGTCGATCAGCACCACCCGCTTGCCCTCCACCACGGAGCGCACGGGGTTGAGCTTGATGTTCACGTCGTTTTCCCGCATGGTCTGGGTGGGGGCGATGAAGGTGCGGCCGATGTATTTGTTTTTGATAAAGCCCATGCCATAGGGGATGCCGCTCTGCCGGGCGTAGCCCAGGGCGGCGTCCAGTCCGGAGTCGGGCACGCCCACCACCACATCCGCCTGCACCGGGTGCTCCAGGGCCAGGAAGGCCCCCGCCCGCTGGCGGGCCACATGGACGGAGCTGCCGTCGATGACGGAGTCGGGCCGGGCGAAGTAGATGAACTCAAAGACGCACAGGCTGCGGGGGGCCTTGCCGCAGTGGGCGGTCAGGCTCTTGATGCCGTTTTTGTCCACCACCACGATCTCCCCCGGGTGGACGTCCCGCTCGAACCTTGCGCCGATGGCGTCCAGGGCGCAGCTCTCGGAGGCGAACACCACCGCCCCGTCCTTCATCCGGCCCATGCACAGGGGGCGGAAGCCGTGGGGGTCGCGGGCGGCGATCAGCTTGGTGGGGGAGGAGATGACCAGGGAGTAGGCCCCCTCGATGCGGTCCATGGCGGCGTTCACCGCGTCCTCGATAGACGGGGCGCTCAGCCGCTCCTGGACGATGATATAGGCGATGGCCTCGGTGTCCGTGGTGGTCTGGAAGATGGAGCCGCGGCTCTCCAGCTCCCGGCGCAGCTGCTGGGAGTTGGTCAGGTTGCCGTTGTGGGCCAGGGCCATGCGGCCCTTGTAGTGGTTGACCAGGATGGGCTGCACGTTGCGCTTGTTGTCGCTGCCGGTGGTGCCGTAGCGCACATGGCCAACGGCGATGTTCCCGCCGCCCAGCTCCTTCAGCCGGCCCTGAGAGAACACCTCGCTCACCAGGCCCACGTCCCGGTAGGAGGTGAACACGCCGTCGTCATTGACCACGATGCCGGCGCTCTCCTGCCCCCGGTGCTGCAGGGAGTAAAGGGCATAGTAGGCCAGGGAGGCCACGTCCGCCGTCTCCTGGGAGTAGATGCCGAACACGCCGCACTCCTCGTGGAGGTGGCGGTCGGTGTGGTTCATCTCAGTGCTCATCATGGGCCAGCAGTCTCCTCATGACCTCGGCATAGGCGTCCTCAACGCCGCCCAGGTCCCGGCGGAAGCGGTCCTTGTCCAGCTTTTCCCCGGTCTTGGCGTCCCACAGGCGGCAGGTGTCGGGGCTGATCTCGTCGGCCAGGACGATGGTGCCGTCGGCGGTCTTGCCGAACTCCAGCTTGAAGTCCACCAGGGTCACGCCGCACTCGCCCCAGAAGGCCTTCAGGGCGTCGTTCACGGCGAAGGCGTACTTCTTGATCAGATCGATCTCCTCCCAGGTGGCCAGCTTCAGGGCCACGGCGTGGTAGGCGTTCATCAGGGGGTCGTGCAGGTCGTCGTTCTTATAGGAGAACTCGATGGTGGGCTCGTCAAAGACGATGCCCTCCTCCACGCCGTAGCGGGAAGCGAAGTGGCCGGCGGAGATGTTGCGGATGATGACCTCCAGGGGCACGATGGAGACCTTTTTTACCACGGTGTCCCGCTCGCTCAGCTCCTTCACGAAGTGGGTGGGGATGCCGGCCTTCTCCATCCGCTCCATCAGGCGGTTGGTCATCTGGTTGTTGATGACGCCCTTGCCCACGATGGTGCCCTTCTTGGCCCCGTCGAAGGCGGTGGCGTCGTCCTTATAGGACACGATCACCAGTTCGGGGTCGTCGGTGGCGTAGACCTTCTTGGCCTTTCCTTCGTACAGCTGCTCGCGCTTTTCCATGTTCAGCACTCCTTTTTTCAATGAGATGTGTGTTCCGTATGTTCAGCCCGCCTGTCCGGCGGGCGCTGCAGGCGTGTTACTGCTGCCGGTATTTCTCCATGATCTCCCGGTCCTTCTCCAGTACCTGCTCCGTCTCCTTCCGGCGGGTCTGCTCCAGCTTTTCGGCCAGCTCCGGCTCGCTCAGGGCCAGGATCTCCACCGCCAGGATGGCGGCGTTCTTGGCCCCGTCGATGGCCACGGTGGCCACGGGGATGCCGCTGGGCATCATCACCGTGGACAGCAGAGCGTCCATGCCGTCCAAATTGGTGGACTTGCAGGGGATGCCGATCACCGGCAGGGTGGTGTTGGCGGCCAGGGCCCCGGCCAAGTGGGCGGCCATGCCCGCCGCGGCGATCAGGACAGAAAATCCGCTCGCCCGTGCGCCCGCGGCAAACTCTCTTGCCTGATCCGGACAACGGTGAGCGGATAAAACTCTGACTTCATAGGGCACGCCATACTGCTGCAATACCCCGATGGCCTTTTCCACCACGGGCAAATCGCTGGCGCTTCCCATCACGACTCCGACTTTACGCATAAACCATGCTCTCCTTTCTTTTGCAGCGCCCCGCAGGGCAAAAACAAAAGGGCAGACCAACCCCAGCAATCTCAATTGTCAGGTTCGGTCTGCCCAGACGGTCGGCATCTATCGCCGCCCCGCTCCCATGGAGTGTCTCTCCGGTCCCGTCAGTCACCGGGCGGCTTCTCTTTGTATGGCTTCAGTTTATCATCCCGGGCTTTTCCTGTCAATCGGGGAAACTGAAACAGTTTTCTTCTGTTTTCCTCCCGGTTTATGGCGCTTTTGTCCCCGCCTGGGGGTTGGCCTTGGTGTCGCAGTAGATGCAGCGGTACTCCCGCTTCTCCCGGTCGGTCAGGCGGAAGATGTGGTGGATCTCCTGCTCGGTGGTGGTGATGCACCGGGGATTTTTGCACTGGATGATGTCGGTGAGCCTCTCCGGCAGCTCCATGTGCTTTTTCTCTGCCACCGCGCCGTCCCGGATGATGTCCACGGTGATGGTAGGGCTGACGTAGCCCAGCACGTCCAGGTCCAGCTCCAGCTCGGTGTCGATCTTGATGATGTCCTTCCGGCCCATGTGGTGGCTGGGGACATTTTTCAGAATGGCCACCGTGCACTCCAGGGCGTCCAGCCCCAGCATCTGATAGATCTGCATGGCCTTTCCGGCGGTGATGTGGTCGATGACGATGCCCTGCTTGATAGGATCTACTCTCATATTCAGCCCTCCTTCTGCTCCAGGCCCAGCAGCTTCATGATCAGGGCCATGCGGATGAATTTGCCGTTGCGGGCCTGGCGGAAATAGGCGGCCCGGGGGTCGGCGTCCACGGCGGTGGAGATCTCGTTCACCCGGGGCAGGGGGTGCAGGATGGTCAGATCCTCTTTGGCATCCTTCAGCTTGCCCGGGGTGAGGATATAGCTGTCCTTCAGGCGCAGGTAGTCCTCCTCGTTGAAGAAGCGCTCCTTCTGCACCCGGGTCATGTACAGCACGTCCAGGCGGCTCATCACCGACTGCAGGTCGGTGGTCTGGGTGTAGGGGATGCCCTTGCTCTTGATGTAGGTATCCTTCACATAGCTGGGCAGCTTCAGCTCCTCCGGAGAGATGAGCACGAACTCCACCCCTTCGTACCGGGACATGGCGGCGATCAGGGAGTGCACCGTCCGGCCGAACTTCAGATCGCCGCACAGACCGATGGTCATGTGATCCAGGCGGCCCTTCTCCCGGTGGATGGTCAGCAGGTCGGTGAGGGTCTGGGTGGGGTGGTTATGGCTGCCGTCGCCGGCGTTGATGATGGGCACATCCGCCCGCATAGAGGCCACCAGGGGGGCGCCCTCCTTGGGGTGGCGCATGGCGATGATGTCGGCATAGCCGCTGACCACCGCTACCGTGTCCCCCACGCTCTCCCCCTTGCTGGCGGAGCTGGAGGCCGCCTCAGAGAAGCCCAGCACGCTGCCGCCCAGGTCCAGCATGGCCGCCTCGAAGGACAGGCGGGTGCGGGTAGAGGGCTCGAAGAACAGGGTGGCCAGCTTCTTGTGGCGGCACACCTCCTGATACCGCTCCGGCCGGGCGATGATGTCGCCGGCCAGAGCGATCAGCTCCTGGATCTCCTCCGTGGACAGGTCCATAATGTCGATCAGATCTCTCATAGCATATCCTCCTTCCCGGAAGCCCCCGGCGATCACCGGGTCATCCAGCTCTCGTCACTGGGGTCGTTGCGGAAGTCGATCAGCCGCTGCACATCCTCGGGCTTGATATAGTTCTCCTCGGCGGCGGCCTGGGCCACGGCGTCGAAGCTGGTCAGGCTGACGTTCTTCACATTGGCCTGGGCCAGGCGGTCCAGACCCTTCTGCATCCCGTAGGTGAAGATGGACACGATGCCCAGCACCTCGGCCCCTGCCTGGCGCAGCACGTCCACCACCTCCAGCACGCTGCCGGCGGTGGAGATCAGATCCTCTACCACCACCACCTTCTGGCCCTTCTCCAGGCGGCCCTCGATCTGGTTGTTCCGGCCGTGATCCTTGGCGCCGGAGCGGACATAGCCCATGGGCAGGCCCAGGATGTGGCCGGCGATGGCGGCGTGGGCGATGCCGGCGGTGGAGGTGCCCATGAGCACCTCGCAGTCGGGGTACTCTCGCTTCACGGTGTCGGCGATGGCCTGCTCCACCCGGTCGCGCACAGCGGGGGCGGTGAGGATCAGGCGGTTGTCGCAGTAAACGGGGCTTTTGATGCCGCTGGCCCAGGTGAAGGGCTGCTCGGGGCGGAAAAAGACGGCCTGGATGGACAGCAGGTCCCGGGCCACAGTCTGTTCAATGTTCATAGTGGATCCCTCCTGTACGATTTTGATGGTAAGGGCGCTTACTGGCCCAGGAATTCTTTCACCGCCCGGCGGTAGGCGGCCACGGGGTCAGCGGCCTGAGTGATGGGGCGGCCCACCACGATGTAGTCGCTGCCCAGTTCACGGGCCCGCTCTGGGGTGGTCACCCGCACCTGATCCCCCACGTCGCCGTCGGCAAAGCGCACGCCGGGGGTGACGGTGAGGAACTTGTCCCCGCAGGCGGCGTGCACCTGGCCCGCCTCCAGGGGGGAGCATACCACGCCGTCCAGTCCGGCGGCCGCGGCATTTTTCGCGTAGGCCAGCACCACCTGATCCAGGGGCTGGTCGATGAGCAGCTCCTGGGTCATGCGCTCCTGGCTGGTGGAGGTCAGCTGGGTCACGGCCAGCAGCAGGGGGCGGCTGCCGTCGGGGCGGGTCAGCCCCTCCAGGGCGGCTTCCATCATGGCCCGGGTGCCCGCGGCGTGGAGGTTCACCATATCCACATCCAGGCGGGACAGCACGGCCATGGCCTTCTTCACGGTGTTGGGGATGTCGTGGAGCTTCAGATCCAGAAAGATCTTGTGGCCCCGGGCCTTGATCTCCCGCACCACCTGGGGGCCCTCGGCATAGAACAGCTCCATGCCGATCTTCACAAAGGGCTTCTCCGCCCCTTCAAACTGATCCAGAAAGGCCAGGGTCTTTTCCTTGTTTTCGAAATCCAACGCTGCGATCACGTCACGCGCCATGATGTGCTCCTCCTATGATCTCATTGATGTCCCGGACACCGTACTGTTCCAGCAGGCCGGGCAGTTCCTCCGTTATTTTTTTGCAGACAAAGGGATCCACCAGGTTGGCGGCCCCCACCTCCACGGCGCTGGCCCCCGCCAGCATCAGCTCCATCACGTCCCGGGCGCAGATGACGCCCCCCATGCCGATGATGGGGATGGACACCGCCTGATACACCTGATAGACCATCCGCACCGCCAGGGGGAAGATGGCCGGGCCGGACATGCCGCCGGTGCCGTTGGCCAGGATGGGGCGGCGGGTCTTCAGGTCCAGGCGCATCCCCATCAGGGTGT
>CAVJLQ010000013.1:0-6289 GCA_963650435.1 Alloprevotella sp.
GGTATTATCCATATGAATGGGCGATGGAGAGAAAAGAAAACAATACCTGGTACACCATGGAAAAACAGAACGATGATCAGGGGATAGAGGGGCCGGCGATCGAGGCCCAGCCGCTTGAAATAGGTGAAACAAAAGAGATCGTTTTTGATTGGGGAGAGGTCTACGGCGCGATCCCTCCGGGAACATATCGGGTATACTTCTGGATCTTGGAAGAAGGAGATCATAAGTCTTATATCGGAGCGGAGTTTACCATCGCTTGAATACGAGACAAGGGGCGCACACACGGGAAGCCCCGTATATGCGCCCCTGACTTGAAATGAAACGGCCCGGACACTATGTGTCCGGGACGTTTTGTATTCCTGTATTTCTGTGGCTGGGCACGCCTTACAGCAGGTCCGCCAGCTCCAGCACCAGCCGCTGGGTCTTCTCCCAGCCCAGGCAGGGGTCGGTGATGCTCTTGCCGTAGGTGCCCTCGGTGATCTTCTGGCTGCCGTCCTCGATGTAGCTTTCGATCATCAGGCCCTTCACCAGACGGTCGATGTCGCCGGAGTGGCGCTTGGAGTGCAGCACCTCCTTGGCGATGCGGATCTGCTCCAGATACTGCTTGCCGGAGTTGGCGTGGTTGCAGTCCACAAGGCAGGCGGGGTTCTTGATGCCCTTCTCCGCATACAGCTTGTGCAGCTGGATCAGGTCCTCGTAGTGGTAGTTGGGGCGGTTGTCCCCCTTCTCGTTCACATAGCCCCGCATGATGGCGTGGGCATAGGGGTTGCCGTAGGTCTCCACCTCCCAGCCGCGGTAGAGGAAGGTGTGGTCGCCCATGGCGGCATAGATGGAGTTCATCATCACGCTCAGGTCGCCGCCGGTGGGGTTCTTCATGCCCACGGGCACGTCGATGCCGCTGGCCACCAGGCGGTGCTGCTGGTTCTCCACCGAGCGGGCGCCCACGGCCACATAGCCCAGGATGTCAGACAGATAGCGATAGTTTTCGGGGTAGAGCATCTCATCGGCGCAGGCGAAGCCGGTCTCCTCCACGGCGCGGGTGTGAAGGCGGCGGATGGCGATGATGCCCTCCAGCATGTCGGGCTTCTTGCTGGGGTCGGGCTGGTGGAGCATCCCCTTGTAGCCGGCGCCGTTGGTG
The DNA here is from genome assembly GCA_963650435.1 of Alloprevotella sp. Taxonomy (GTDB): domain Bacteria; phylum Bacillota; class Clostridia; order Oscillospirales; family Oscillospiraceae; genus Lawsonibacter. The sequence continues at coordinate 1,139 of CAVJLQ010000013.1, forward strand.
CGGGGCTTGTTGGTGTAGATGCGGGGGACGATCAGGATCTTATCCTTCACCTGCTCCTGCAGGGGGACAAGACGGCAGATATAGTCCATCACGCTGTCCTCCCGGTCGGCAGAGCAGGGGCCGATGATGAGCATCAGCCGCCGGTCACGGCCGTCCAGGATGGCCTTCATCTCCTCGACGCGGGCCTGTCTGACCGCGGAGACCTGTTCCGATACGGGGAATTCCTTTTTGATGTCCATGGGGATGGGCAGTTTCCGGATGAATTTGGCGCCATGCTGCATAATGTATACTCCTTGCTGATCCAAGATGCGATCATTTTAACGCATTCCCACTTATATCACAAGTGCGAATTTGCGATGATCTGATCGCTTTTACTTCTTCTGGCTAAAGTTTAGGCTGACTAATTGAAAATATCCGGCGTCTCGGCGAACAGGGCCCGCACCCGGGCCAGCACCGGGGCGTTCTCCGGCTTTGACAGATCCGGGTCCGACCGCAGCAGCCCGCGGGCCGCCTGCTGGGTCTGGGCCAGCAGCTCCATGTCCCCGGTGAGGCTGGCTAGCCGCAGCTGGGGCAGGCCGTGCTGACGGCTGCCGAAGAAGTCCCCCGGCCCCCGCTGCTCCAGATCCGCCTGGGCGATCTGAAAGCCGTCGTTGGTGCCCGCCAGGGTCTTCAGGCGCTTCATGGCCTCCTCCTGCCGGCTCTTGGTCATGAGCACGCAGTAGGACTGGTGCTTTCCCCGGCCCACCCGGCCCCGCAGCTGGTGCAGCTGGCTCAGACCGAAGCGCTCGGCGTTCTCGATGATGATCAGGGCGGCGTTGGGCACGTCCACCCCCACCTCCACCACGGTGGTGGACACCAGCACCTGGGTGCGGCCGGCGGTGAACTCCTCCATGGCCGCGGCCTTCTCCCGGGGGCGCAGCTTGCCGTGGAGCAGGCCCACGGTCAGGTCGGGGAACACCTTGTCCGCCAGCTGGGCGGCATAGGTCTTGACCGCCTTCAGGTCCATGGGGGGCTCCCCGGTCTCCGGGTCGGGCTCCCCCTCCTCTACGGCGGGGCAGATGATATACACCTGCCGCCCCTCCTGCACCAGGCGGCGGACAAAGGCGTACATCCGCTGGCGCTTGTCCTCGTGGATCACATAGGTCTCCACCGGGGCGCGCCCGGGGGGCAGCTGGTCGATCACGGACACGTCCAGGTCGCCGTACACCATCAGGGCCAGCGTCCGGGGGATGGGGGTGGCGGACATGACCAGCACATGGGGGGGCGTATCCTGGCCGGATTTGGCCGCCAGAGCGGCCCGCTGGGCCACGCCAAAGCGGTGCTGCTCGTCGGCGACGATCAGGGCCAGGCTGCGGTACCGGGTGTCCGCGGCGATCAGGGCCTGGGTGCCCACCACGATCTGGGCGGAGCCGTCCTCCGCCGCCCTGCGTACCCGCTTTTTCTCCGCCGGGGGGAGGGAGCCGGTGAGCAGCTCCACCCGCACCCCAGCCGGGGCCAGCAGGGCGGACAGGGAGCGGGCGTGCTGCTCCGCCAGCACCTCCGTGGGGGCCATGAGGGCGGTCTGGTATCCCGCTCTGGCGCACAGAAAGGCGGCAAAGGCGGCCACGGCGGTCTTGCCGCTGCCCACGTCCCCCTGCACCAGGCGGTTCATGGGCCGGCCGGAGGCCAGGTCGCCGGCGATCTCCTCCATCACCCGGCGCTGGGCTGCCGTGGGGGAGAAGGGCAGCAGGGAGAGGAATTTTTCCCCGTCCGTCCCCGGGACCGCCGCGCCGGGCGCGCCGCCGGAGCGGCGCTGCTTTAAGAAGGTAAGGCCCACGGCCAGGTAGAACAGCTCCTCGAAGGTCAGCCGCCGCCGGGCCAGCTCCAGCGCCTCAAAGCTGGGGGGGCGGTGGATGGTCCTGACGGCGAATTCTGCGGCGGACAGGCCGTACTCCCGGCGGATGGCCGGGGGCAGGCTGTCGGGCAGCCCCTCCGCCAGGGGCAGGGCCGCGGCCGCCCACCCCGCCATGCGGTAGTTGGAGATACCCGCCGTCAGGGGGTAGACCGGCATGATCCGCCCGGTGACGTCCTGCCGCCCCGCGGGCTCAAACACCGGGTTGACCATGGATCGGCGGCCGTTCTGCACCTCCAAAACGCCGTAAAAGACGTACTCCTCCCCCATTTTCAGGGCCTTTTCCACATAGCTCTGGTTGAAAAAGGTGAGGAAGAGGGCGGCGGAGCCGTCCACGGCCCGGGCCTTCACCAGCTCCAGCCCCTTCCGGATGCGGGACAGGCGGGGGCGCTCCGCGATCATCCCCTGGACGCACACCTTCTGCCCCGCCGGGGCGGCGGAGACGGCATATACCTGCCGCCGGTCCTCATAGCTGCGGGGGTAGAAGGTCAGCAGGTCGCCCATGGTGCGCAGGCCCAGCTTTTCCAGCTGGGCGGCCCGGGCGGGGCCCACCCCGGGCAGGGCGGTGAGAGGGTGATCGAGGGTGAGCGCCATAGGGCGGCCTCCTTTCAGGGATAGGTGCTACGATTCTATCACAGATCTCCCGGGGAGTAAAGCCGCCCCGTCTTGTCAGGGACGGCCGGAGCGGGTATAATAGGAAAATCGAACAATGACCGCGAGGTGTCTTTATGCAAGAAGTGATCCTGAACCTGCTGCCCCTGAAGGGGGAGGAGCGTGCCGCCTTCCAGGCCGCCGCGCCGGAGGCCGTCCATATCTATTCCAGAAGGAGCACCGTCACCCCGGAGCAGCTGGCCCGGGCCACGGTGCTGCTGGGCTGGCCCCGGGCCCGGGATATGCAGTACGCCAGGAACCTGAAGTGGTTCCAGTGCATGTTTGCCGGGGTGGACGAGTATCTGCCCCAGGGGGTCACGCCGGAGGGGGCGGTCATCACCACCTCCAGCGGCTCAAACGCCCTGTCCGTGGCGGAGAATATGCTGTCCACCCTGCTGGCCCTGTACCGCAAGCTGCCCCTCTACCGGGATGACCAGCGCGCCCACCTGTGGCACGACGAGGGGGCGGCCAAGACCATCACCGGGGCCGTCATCCTGGTGGTGGGGGCCGGGCATCTGGGCATGGAGTTCGCCTGGCGCTGCAAGGCCCTGGGGGCCGCCAAGGTCATGGGGGTGAAGCGCACCATCGGCAAATCCCTGCCCGGCTTCGACCAGCTGCACACCCTGGAGGAGCTGGACGACCTGCTGCCCCAGGCGGACGTGGTGGCCCTCACCCTGCCCCACAGCCCGGAAACTGTGCATCTCATGAACGCCGAACGCATCGCCCGGATGAAGGACGACGCCGTGCTGATCAGCACCGGCCGGGGCACCGTGCTGGACCAGGACGCCCTGGCCGAAGCCATGAAGAACGGCAAGCTGTGGGGGGCCGCCCTGGACGTGACCGAGCCGGAGCCCCTGCCCGCCGACTCCCCCCTGTGGGACATCCCCAATTTGCTGCTCACCCCCCATGTGGCCGGGGGGATGCGGCTGGAGATCACCCGGAAGAACTGCGTCGACATGGCCCTGGCCAACCTGAAGCGCTATCTGGCGGGCCAGCCCCTGGAAAATCAGGTGAAGCGGTGAGAGTCTGTACCATTGCCAGCGGCTCCAGCGGCGACTGCGTCTTTGTCTCCGCTGGGGGCACCCATGTGCTGATCGACGCGGGCATCTCCTGCCGCCGGATCGCCGCCGCCCTGAAGGAGCTGGGCGTGGGCCTGGGGGACCTGTCCGGGGTGTTCATCACCCACGAGCACGCCGACCATGTGGCCGGGCTGGCCACCATGACGAAAAACCACCCCGTCCCCCTGTACGCCACCGGCCCCACCCTGGACGCTGTGCGGCGGAGGCTGCCCCGGATCATGGGGGAGCTGATCCCCGTGACGGCCGGGGAGCGGACGGACGTGGGGGCCATGGCCGTCACCCCCTTCGCCACCAGCCACGACGCCGCGGCCAGCGTGGGCTATGCCATCGCCGCCGGAGGGCGGAAGATGGCGCTGGCCACCGACCTGGGCTTTGTGTCGGAGGAGGTGTGCCGGGGGGTGGCCGGGGCCGACCTGCTGATCTGCGAGACCAACCACGATGTGGACTGGCTGCGCACCGGGCCCTACCCCTACTATTTGCAGCAGCGCATCCTGGGGGATCACGGCCATCTGTCCAACGAGGCGGGGGCGGAGCTGGCCGCCTGGGCCGCCGCCCAGGGGACCAGGACCCTGATCCTGGCCCACCTGTCCCGGGAGAACAACACCCCCGCACGGGCCCGGCAGGTGGTGGAGACCAGGCTGCGGGCCTACGGGCTGGAGCCGGGGCGGGACGTGACCGTGGCCGTGGCCGGGCCGGAGGAGCCAGGGCCGGTATTTGAGCTGGAGGAGAGGGAGGCGGCAGCGTGGTAAGCGTCTATCTCATCTGCGTGGGCAAGCTGAAGGAGAAGTTTTATCTGGACGCCTGCCAGGAGTATCTGAAGCGGCTGAAGGGGTACTGCAAGCTGACCCTGGTGGAGATCCCGGAGGCCAAGCTGCCCCAGTCCCCCTCTCTGGGGGAGATCGCCGCCGCCCTGGACAAGGAGGGGGACACCATCCGGGCCAAGCTGCCCGCCGGGGGCACCTTAGTTGCCCTGTGCGTGGAGGGGCAGGAGAAGTCCAGCCCGGAGCTGGCGGACTTCGTCCAGTCCTTCCAGAACAGCGGGGGCAAGCACCTGGTGTTCCTCATCGGCGGCAGCTACGGCCTGCACCCCTCCATCAAGGCGGAGGCCAGGCTGCGCCTGTCCATGTCCCCCATGACCTTCCCCCACCACCTGGCCCGGGTGATGGTATTGGAGCAGATCTACCGGGCCTTTAAGATCAACGAGGGGTCCAGCTACCACAAATGAGGGTCTCCGATCTGATCTTGTGTTCCCATTTTCGACTATTGTCATTCCGAGGCAGTGACCGATGTCACTGCCGTGGTGATCCGCATCCCCAGAGCTTGAGAAAACGGATCACCGCGCCAGTTTGCGAACTGGCTCGCAATGACAAGGCCTTATTAAATGAGACTGCTGCCCCAACGGATTTTTTTCTGCCGGGGCCCACGGAATGAGATCGGATGACCGTAAAAAAGAAGGAGTTTTTACCTATGACGAAGCAGGAAAAAGCCCGGGCTCTGCGCGCCCGGACAGATGTACATTACAACTGTGCC
>CAVJLQ010000014.1:0-5771 GCA_963650435.1 Alloprevotella sp.
GGGATGCCCAGGTGTGGGCATCCCTTGCTGTGCTCCCTTGCTCCTCCTCTCCCAAATGCAACCGCAGCGCAGCCGTTGGCGGCTTTGCCGCCTTACGGATGCGGCGTGCCCCTTGCGGGTGCTGGCGCTGGGTCACGTTGGGGGCCCGAATGGCCACCTTCCCCCCTGGGTGGGGAAGGCTTGGAGAACGGTATTTCAGGCTTCCCCCCTCAGGGGGGAAGCTGTCGAGCGAAGCGAGACTGATGAGGGGGCAAACGGTAGAACGCCGGGCGGATGGGGACATCCGCCCCTACAAGAGAAAAGAAACGTGATCCGTAGGGGCGGCCTGCGGCCGCCCGTAAAGCCTTCCCCCCACAGGGGGGAAGGTGGCATCGCCGAAGGCGATGACGGATGAGGGGAACGGGGATAGAAACAAATACGTTTTCATGGCGCGCCGGGTCGTCGCGCCCTACGCACGGTGGATAGAACATTCCGTAGGGCAAGGGCTCTGCCCTTGCCGACCAAAAGCCCTCCTTGCGAAAGGGGACTATGCGGCGGGCGGATGATATCCGCCCCTACAAAAAACCGTGCATATACAGGGCCCGGTGATCATAAGGGGCTTCGCCCCTTATACCAAAAATGGGGTGGATGTGAGGGATAAAAATACCCGTCCCTACTCCGCGATAAACGCCCCGTTCTTCACCTGGAACGCTCTGCCGCCCTCCAGGCCCTCCAGCTTCTCCTCCTCGCAGCAGGTGATAAAGACCTGTCCCCCCTTAATGCGGTTCAGGACGAAAGATTGCCGTTTTGCGTCCAACTCTGATAAAACATCGTCCAAAAGCAGCACCGGCCACTGGCCGGTCTCCTCCTCCATGATCTCCCGCTGGGCCAGCTTCAGGGACAGGGCCGCCGTGCGGGTCTGCCCCTGGGAGGCAAAGATCTTGGCCGGGGCATCGTTGATGGTCACCAGCAGGTCGTCCTTGTGGGGGCCGGACAGGCACTGGCGGGAATCCAGCTCCGCCTGACGGTGGCTCTCCTGATGCTCCAGCAGCCGGGGCAGCAGCTCCCGGGGGGTCTTCAGGGGGTCGTCCACGGTGGACACGGTGGCGTATTCCAGCCCCAGCCGCTCCCGCGCGCCGGAAAAGTCCCCGTGGATGGCGGGGGCGTGCTCCTGCAGGCGCTTGATGAAGTGGGCCCGGTAGTGGATCAGGATGGCCCCGGTCTGGGCCATGCGCAGATCAAAGTCGTCCAAAGTCTGCAAAAGAGAGGGGTTTTCCTGCCAGTCCCGCAGGATGCGGGTCTTGTGGTCGTACAGGCGGTTATACTCCGCCAGGGCGGCGGCGTACCGGGGCCGCAGCTGGCAGATGGCGGTATCCAAAAACTTCCGCCGGGCGGCCGCCCCCTCCCGGATCAGATACAGGTCCTCCGGACAGAACAGCACGGTGGTCAGGATGCCGGACAGCTCCGCCGCCGTCTTCAGGCGCACCCCGTTGGAGCGCAGCTGCCGCCCCCGGCCCCGGAACAGGTCGGCCTCCAGGGTGAAGTCCCGCCCCCGGCCCTGTATCTCCCCCTTCAGAAAGGCGGAGTCCACCCCCAGCATGATCAGCTCCCGGTCGAACCGGGTGCGGTGGGACTTGGCGCAGGACAGATAGGCGATGGCCTCCAGCAGGTTGGTCTTGCCCTGGGCGTTGTCCCCGTAGATCAGGTTCACCCGGGGGTCGAAGCCGGCCTGCATATGGACATAGTTCCGGAAGTAGTCCAGAGTGAGGGAACGGAGGATCATGTGACAGTGAGGATCAGCTCGTTATCCAGGATGCAGCGGTCGCCGGGGCGCAGCTTCTTGCCCCGCATGGTGCAGACCTCGCCGTTGACCAGCACCCGCCCCTCCTGGATGATCAGCTTGGCGTCGCCCCCGGTCTCTACCGCGCCGGCGAACTTCAGCAGATCCTGCAGCTTGATGTATTCCGTGTGGATCTTGATCTCGTGTGTTTCCATAAAAAACCTCGATGTTGTGTTTGGCCTGCGTTTTACCGGGTCCCTCACGATATTTTTGCAGGGCGCGGCGACCCGGCGCGCCTCGTCCTCGCAAGCTTCATATCCCTCGTCCCGGCGTATACGCCAGGACTCACTCATTCTGCTGCTCGTCCCTACCCCCTCTGGCCTTCGGCCATCTCCCCCTGACAGGGGGAGTCGGCCTCTCCGGCCCGAAAGCCCCCCTTGCCAAAGGGGGGAGGGCCACGAAGTGGCGGGGGGATTTAATGAAAAGCCATCCCCAAACAGAATCCCCCAGTCACCGCCTTACGGCGGCGACAGCCCCCTTTCGCAAGGGGGCCTTGAGACGGGCGGCCAAAGGCCGCCCCTACGGCGCACAACGAACGTTTTCCCTGTAGGGGCCGATGTCCTCATCGGCCCGCGGGGGTCATAGGGGGTTTACCCCCTATACCAAAAATGGGAGGGCGAGGCGGGTCTCAATAAAATATCATGTCCCCGCCTTCAGCCGCACGGGCAGGACCATATAGACGAACTTCTCCTCCCCCTCGGCGGGCAGGATGACGCAGGGGGCCACGCCGGTGGTGAACTCCATGCGCAGCTTATCCGCCGGAGCGTTCTTCACCGCGTCCATAAGGTACTTGTTGTTGAAGCCGATCTCCAGCCCCCCGCCGCTGCCCTCGATGGGGCACTGGTCGGCGGCGTCGCCGATGGCGGTCTTGGTGGTGATGGACAGCTCCTCGTCCCCGAACACGCACCGCAGGGGGGACTTGAGCTTTTCACTGATGATCAGGGACACCCGCTCCAGACTGGCCATCAGGGTGCGGCTGTCCACGGTGATCCCCACGGTGTTGTTCCGGGGGATGGCGTTCTTATAGGGCAGGAACTCCCCCTCCAGCCGGCGGCACACCAGCAGGATGTCCCCGGCCTTGAACAGGATGTGCCGGGCGCCCTGGGTGACCGTCACGGTGTCCTCGCCGGAGCAGATCTTCTCCACCTCGCTCAGGGCGGAGCCGGGCACCACGAAGGAGAACTTGTCCGCCCCGTGCTTCTCCTGCACCGTCTCCTTCCGCAGGGCCAGGCGGTAGCCGTCCACCGACACCACGGACAGGCTGTCCCCGTCCACATCGAAGAGGGAGCCGGTGTGCACCGGCCGGCTCTCGTTGGTGCTGACGGCGAACAGGGTCTGGGAGATCATGGACCGCAGCACGGGCTGGGGCAGGATCAGGGCGTTCTGCTGGTCCACCTCGGGCAGCTCGGGGAACTCCTCCGGGTCGGTGGCCAGGATATTGAACTCAGACAGGCCGCACTTGATGTTCACGTTATAGTTTTTGGAGACGAAGGTGACCACGTCGTCGGGCATCTTCCGCACGATTTCAGAGAACAGCCGGGCGGACAGCACCAGAGAGCCCGTCTCCCGGATCTCAGCGGGGACGGTGGCCTGGATGCCAGTCTCCAGATTGTAGCCGGTCAGGCGCAGGGTGGCGCCGGCCTCGATGAGGATGCCCTCCAGCGCGGGGATGGAGCTCTTGGGCGCCACCGCCCGGGAGGCGGTGGACACCGCCGCGGAGAGCAGGGCCTTTTCACAGGAAAATTTCATAAGGGACCTCCTTGCGTCTTTCTCTCTCAGAAGGAGGAGAGGAAAGGATATTTTTTCGTAAAAGCCGTAGGGGCTGTGTAAACTGTGTAAGGATCCGGGAAAGTGCTGGGGGAGTAAGAAAAGACCGTCCACAGGGGGTGTGGAAAAGCAGAGCGCCTTTCCACAGCGGTCCACAGGACTGATCAGCCCGGCCTTCGTCCCTTTCCACATTCCACATCGCCATGTGGAAGAACAGGTCTGTTTTCCGCCTGCTCATCTGTTAACGGTATAGGGGGCTTTTTCCCCCGTAGGGGCGGCCTTTGGCCGCCCGCCTTTTGGCCCCCTTGTGAAAGGGGGCTGTCGCCGCCCAATATGGGGTCCCCAACGTGACCCAGCGCAGCGGTCACGTTGGGGAGAGGACGAGCAAGGGAACGCAGCGAGGGATGCCCATGCCTGGGCGTCCCGAGTGGAGTGTACTTTGCGAGGACGACGTAGGGGCGGATGTCCTCATCCGCCCGGCGTTCTACCGTCCGCCCCCTCATCAGTCTCGCTTCGCTCGACAGCTTCCCCCCTCAGGGGGGAAGCCTGAAACGCCGCCCCATAAAGCCTTCCCCCTACAAGAGGGGCCTTAAAACCGCTCTTTGTCCCTGTTCCTCAATCGTACCGGTTATTCACGTTGGAGGTGATGTCCTTGATGATCTCCTTCAGCTCCCGGTCGGTCTTGAGCATGGTCTCGATGCGCTCGGCGGAGTGCATGACGGTGGTGTGGTCCCGGCCGTCGAACTCCCGGCCGATCTCCTTCAGGGACAGGTTGGTCATCTGCCGGATCTGGTACATGGCGATCTGCCGGGCGTAGACCACGTCCTTGGTGCGGGTCTGGCCCCGGAGGACGTCGGGCTCCAGATTGAAGAACTTGCAGACCTCTTCGATGATGACTCCGGCGGTGGGCAGGATGTCGGTCTTGTCGTTGAGCATGTCCTTCACCGCCCGCAGCACGGTGTCCTTGTTCACCGCGTCCCCCATCAGGTCCTGATAGGCCAGCAGCTTGTTCACCGTGCCCTCGATCTGCCGCACGCTGGAGGTGATGTTCTCCGCGATGTACTCCAGCACCGGGGCTGGCAGCTCCACCCCCATGCGGATGGACTTGTTTTTGATGATGGCCACCCGAGTCTCATAGTCCGGGGGCTGCACGTCGCAGGTCAGGCCCCGGCGGAAGCGGTCCCGCAGGCGCTGCTCCAGCCGCAGCATCTCCGTGGGCGGCCGGTCGGAGGTGAACACGATGGGCTTGCCCTGCTCGTACAGGGTGTTGAAGGTGTGGAACAGCTCCTCCTCGCTGGAGTCCTTGCCGGCGATGAACTGCACGTCGTCCATAAGGAACAGGTCGGCGGTGCGGTACTTGTCCCGGAACTGCTGCATGTCGGCCCCCCGGCGGAGATAGCCGATCAGCTCGTTGACGAAGTCCTCGCTCTTCAGGTACTGGATGTTGTACTCCGGGTGGAGCTGGCGCACCTTGTGGGCGATGGCGTACAGCAGGTGGGTCTTGCCCAGGCCGGGCTGTCCGTAGATGAACAGGGGGTTGTAGTTCTCTCCGTTGCCCTCGGCCACCGCCAGGGCGGCGTTGTAGGCGTATTTGTTGGAGGGGCCCACCACGAAGTTGTCAAAGGTGTATTTATCGGTCACCGCAAAGCTCTCCGGCTTGGGCTTGGTGTAGTTGGCCAGCTGGTCCTCGGTGAGCACCACCACCTCCAGGTCGGAGGAGAACAGCTCCTTCAGGGCGGCCTGGATCCGGGGGGCGTAGCGGGAGGCGATGATGTCCCGCTTCCAGCGGGAGGGACTGTATAAGACGAACCGGGTCTCCTCCAGCGCCACGGCGGTGGCGTCGTCAAACCAGGTCTTGATGGTGGTACTGGTCATCTCGGGCTGCATCAGCTCCAGGACCTTGGACCAGACGTCGGCGGCAGGATTCATTCCGGGGCCTCCTTCATGGGAAAGATCGGGGCGCGCAGGGGAAAAAAGCGCCCATATGCAACTGATTTATTATACCAAATTTTCGCCCTCATAGCAAGGTTTTGCGCATATTTTTATTTATAATTGTATGGGGGGAAAATGTCGCCTTCCGGCAGAGGGTGTCAGATCCACAGGAGCGCGGCAAGGGCAGCGCCTTTGTCCCACGAGAAAGCGGCCCGTGGCCGCTCGCGGGATCAAATACCCTCCCACCCACCCG
>CAVJLQ010000015.1:0-4843 GCA_963650435.1 Alloprevotella sp.
ACTTCCTGATCCAGGAGTTCAACCGGGAGGCCAACACCATCGGCTCCAAGTGCAGCGACATCCAGATCGCCCGCATCGTAGTGGACATCAAGGCCGAGATCGAGAAGATCCGGGAGCAGGTGCAGAACATCGAATAAGGGGGCTTCTGCGTGAAGCTGGTCAACATTGGATTCGGGAATATGATCTCCGCCCAGCGGCTGGTGGCCATCGTCAGCCCGGACTCCGCCCCCGTCAAGCGCATGATCCAGGAGGGGCGGGAGCGCGGCATCCTGATCGACGCTACCTACGGCCGGCGCACCCGGGCGGTGCTGGTGATGGACAACGATCACCTTGTGCTGTCCGCCCTTCAGCCGGAGACGGTGGCGGGCCGCCTGAACGGCGAAGAGCGGGACGAGGAAGAGGAGGAAGAGCAAGCGTGAACCTGGGCAAGAGAAAGGGGCAGCTGATCGTGCTGTCCGGCCCCTCCGGCGTGGGCAAGAGCACCGTGATCGCCGAGCTTTTGGGCCAGAGAGAGAACATCTATTTTTCCGTGTCCTACACCACCCGGGCGCCCCGGGTGGGGGAGCAGGACGGCGTGAACTACAACTTCGTCACCCGGGAGGAGTTCGAAGGGATGATCCTGCGGGAGGAGCTTTTGGAACACGCGGAATATGTCAATAATTACTACGGCACCTCCCTGAAGCTGATCCGCGAAAAGCTGGAGGCCGGGGTGGACGTGCTGCTGGACATCGAAGTGCAGGGGGCGGCCAAGGTGCGCAAGCGCTGCCCGGACGCCCTGTTCATCTTCATCATCCCGCCCTCCTTTGAGGAGCTGTCCCGCCGGCTGCACCGCCGGAACACGGACAGCGAGGAGGTCATCCAGGGCCGTCTGGAAAAGGCCAAGGTGGAGTTCCAGCAGGTGCACAATTACGATTATCTGGTGATCAACGACAAGGTCTCCGGCGCTGTGGCCGAGATCGAGGCCATTCTCACCGCGGCGGAGTGCCGCGTGGAGAACCGGAAGCAGATCCTGAATCAGTTTGTGTGAAGATCCCCCGCTTTTTCTTCCAGAAAGAAAAACGGTTTGCTGTTCCCAGTGAGGAAAGAAAATTTTGAAGGAGAGTAATGACCTATGATGCTGTATCCCGCAATGAAAGACCTGCTGGCCAAGGTGCCCAGCCGCTATGAGCTTGTGAACGTGGTGGCCTGCCGCGCCCGCCAGATCGCCAACGAGGCCGAGATGGCCGGCGAGCCCCTGGAGGATAAGCCTGTCACCATCGCTCTGCACGAGGTAGCCGACGGTCAGCTGGAGGTCGAGGATCCCCAGCTGTAACGGAAAAACAGAAAGGCAAGCCCGGAGCCGCGGCCCCGCGCTTGCCTTGCCTTGTCAGGAGCGTTGAGGGGGATCGGAGCATGGATAAGCTGTTGGCAAAGGTAGCGGTTTCAAAGGCCGTCTATGCCATCGACCGCCCTTATGACTATCTGGTGCCTGAGCCGCTGGAGCAGACCGTCTGCCCCGGGAAACGGGTGCTGGTGCCCTTTGGAAGGGGCAACCGCGGAACAGACGGCATGGTGCTGGCTCTGGAGCGGGTAAAAAGCTGGAACGGCCCGGCCCTGAAGGCGATACAGGCCGTTCTGGACGACCAGCCGGTGCTGGACGAGAAGGGGCTGAAGCTGGTCCTGTGGCTGCGGGAGCGGTGCTTCTGCACTGTATACGACGCGGTCAAGGCCATGCTGCCGGCGGGGCTGTTCTTCGCCCTGCAGGACTGTATCTGCCTGACGGATGGGACAGACCGGGAGGCGGCCTATGCCGCTGCCGGCGGGGACCAGGGCGCCTTGTATCTGGCTGAGCTGCTGCTCAACTGGGGCGGCAGGGGAGAACTGGGCGAGATCCGCGCGGCCTTTGGAGTAAAAGACCCCAATCCCGCCATCAAAAAGCTGATCGACGCCGGTGCGGCCCGCCTTGAGACCACGGCCCAGCGGGGCGTGGGGGATAAGACGGAAAAGCTGGCGGTGCTGGCCGTTCCGGCGGAGGAGGCCATGGCCCAGGCCGCGCCCTCCCGCCGCCGCGCCCCCCTGCGCTACGCGGTGGTAGAGCTGCTGTGCTCCCTGGGGTCGGTGTCGGCCAAGGAGCTGTGCTATTACACCGGGGCGTCTATGGCCACGGTGAAGGCTCTGGAGAAGGCGGGACTGCTGACCCTGGAAAAGCAGGAGGTGCTGCGCCGGGTGTCCCTGTCCGATGTACCGCCCGCTGGGCCTATCGTCCTGAATGAGGAGCAGCAGGCGGCCCTGGACGGGCTGGACGGGCTGGCCCTGAAAGGGGAGTCCGCCGCGGCCCTGCTGTACGGGGTCACCGGCAGCGGAAAGACGCTGGTGTATATCTCGCTGATCCAGCGGGTGCTCTCCCGGGGAAAAACGGCCCTGGTGCTGGTGCCGGAGATCGCCCTGACTCCCCAGCTGCTGCGGATCTTTGCCTCCTATTTCGGCAATGACGTGGCTGTGCTGCACAGCTCCCTGCGGGCCGGGGAGCGGTATGACGAGTGGAAGCGCATCCGCCGCGGACAAGCCCGTGTGGTGCTGGGCACCCGTTCTGCGGTGTTCGCGCCCCTGGACGATCTGGGCGTGATCGTGGTCGACGAGGAGCAGGAGGGCAGCTACAAGTCGGAAAACAACCCCCGCTATCATGCGGTGGATGTGGCCAAATACCGCTGTGTGCAGCACAACGCCCTTCTGCTTCTGGGCTCGGCCACCCCTTCGGTGGAGACCATGTACCGGGCCCGGCAGGGGATCTACCACCTGTTTCAGCTGAAAAACCGCTTTAACCGGCAGGCTCTGCCCCAGGTGACGGTGGTGGATATGAAGGAGGAGCTGCGCCGGGGAAACGGCGGCGCCCTCAGCGAGCCCCTGCGGCAAGGTATTTTGGACAACCTGGAACGGGACGAGCAGACGATCCTGTTCCTCAACCGCCGGGGGGCAAACCGTATGGTCTCCTGCGGGCAGTGCGGCCAGGTGCCCACCTGTCCCCGCTGCTCCGTCCATCTGACCTATCACTCCGCCAATGGCCGCCTGATGTGCCACTACTGCGGCCACTCGGAGCCCCTGCCAAGGGCCTGCCCCGCCTGCGGGGGAGAGCTGAACTTCATCGGCGTGGGCACCCAGCGGGTGCAGGAGGAGCTGGAGGAGGCCTTCCCCGGTATGGAGGTGCTGCGGATGGACACCGACACGGTCTCCGCCGCCCACCCCCATGACGAGCTTCTGGAGCGCTTCCGCAAAAAGCGGGTACCCGTTCTGGTGGGCACCCAGATGGTGGCCAAGGGGCTTGATTTTGAAAATGTGACCCTGGTGGGGGCGGTCGCCCCCGACCTGGGTCTCTATGTAGACGACTTCCGGGCAGCGGAGCGCACCTTCTCCCTGCTGACCCAGGTGGTCGGCCGGGCCGGACGGGGAGAGAAGACCGGCCGGGCCATCATTCAGACCTACACCCCGGAAAACGACGTCATCCGCTTTTCCGCCCGGCAGGACTACGACCGCTTTTATGAGACGGAGATCCAGATGCGCCGCCTGCGGGGCTATCCGCCCTTCCGGAACGTGTTCGTGATCACCGCCTCCGGGGTGAACGAGGGCGCGGTGCTGCGCTGTGCCGTCCGTTTCCGCCAGGCGCTGGAGCGCGGGCTGCACGCCCTGCCGGAGCAGCCCTGGCAGCTGCTGGGGCCCGCCCCCGCGGCGGTGGCCAAGGTGAACGACCGCTACCGCTACCGCCTGACCCTGACGGCGGGAAATACTCACCCCCTGCGCGCCCTGTTGGCCCAGCTGCTGCGGGCGGCGCAGCAGGACAAAGAAAATCGCGGGGTATCCGTCTTTGCAGACGTGGACCCCTACAACGGATAAGGAGAGATCGACTATGGCCATCTGTAAGATCCTGACGGATAAGGACCCTGCGCTGCACAAGGTATGCCACCCCGTTACCCGGTTCGACGACCGGCTGGCGGACCTGATGGACGACCTGCGGGAGACGCTGACCGATGCCTGCGGCATGGGCCTGGCCGCCCCTCAGATCGGTATCCTCCGCCGGGCTGTGGTCGTCGTTATCAGCGAGGAAGGCGATATGCTGGAGCTGATCAACCCCGAGATCGTAGACCAGAGGGGAGAGCAGGACGGCCTGGAGGGCTGCCTGTCCGTGCCCGGCAAGTGGGCCTATATCAAGCGCCCGGAGTGGGTCAAGGTGAAGGCCCAGGACCGGGACGGAAACTGGTTCGAGGCCGAGGGCGAGGGCATCGTGGCCCGGTGCTTCTGCCATGAGCTGGCCCACCTGGATGGCCACCTGTATACCGAGCTGGCCGACCGGATCTACACCACAGAGGAGTTGGAGGCCCTGGAGGAGCAGCAGGAGGAGAAATAATGCGCATCGTTTTTATGGGCACGCCGGAGTTCGCCGTGCCCTGTCTGGAGGCCCTGGTGGCCGCGGGCCACGATGTGGCCGGGGCGTTCAGCCAGCCCGATCGCCCGGTGGGCCGGCACCAAAACCGTTTACAGCCGACGCCTGTAAAGGCGTGTGCCATAACACATAACATTCCCGTATATCAGCCGGAGAAGCTGCGGGACGGCACGGCTTTGGCCCTGCTGAAGGAGCTGGCCCCGGAGCTGATCGTGGTGGCGGCCTATGGCCGCATCCTGCCCGACGAGATCCTGGCGCTGCCCCCCAAGGGCTGCATCAACGTCCACTCGTCCCTGCTGCCCAAATACCGGGGGGCGGCCCCCATCAACTGGGCCATTCTGAACGGGGAGACGGAGACGGGTGTTTCCATCATGTATATGACCGCCGCGCTGGACGCGGGAGACGTGATCGCGCAGGTGAAAACGCCCA
>CAVJLQ010000016.1:0-378 GCA_963650435.1 Alloprevotella sp.
ACCCAGGAAGGGTGTCTTTCGTTTTTGATCATAAGATTTTGAAACTTTGAAAAAGTTTCAGGATCATCTTCAGCCTGGTGAAAAGACTTTTCAACAGGCTGAAGATGTAAAAAAGCCATGAACACCCGGCGGCAAAGGTTGAAAAGGGAGAGGTTTTGGTGTAAACTAAATCAGTTTGATACTGGGGGCCTATGCCCCGGAAAGGAGGGAGCGCCCTTGGCCCAAAAATCAGATCATACCGCCCGCACGGTCAGCTGGGTCATGGCCATCACCCTCATCGGAAAGGTGCTGGGGCTCTACCGGGACCGGCTGCTGGCCGTCCACTACAGCGTGGGGATGGAGGCCAACGCCTTCTTCACCGCCAGCCGCATCCCCCGG
>CAVJLQ010000016.1:388-9136 GCA_963650435.1 Alloprevotella sp.
CTATTATAGCAGGGCCCGGCCCGGGGGACAATGGAAAAAGGTGGAGACTTTATAGAAAATTAAGAAAGGAGAGGGGAACAGAGGGGGCAGTTGTGAACAAGCGGTGAACTTGCGTCATCAGCGGTTGAAAAAGCTGTTTTAATGGTGTAAAATAATTTGGTTTAATATTGGGGCTCTGTGCCCCTTGGAAAGGAGAGGTGCGTCCCATGGCCCCCAAACGGGACAATACCGCCCGCACCATCAGCTGGGTGATGGCCATTACCCTGATCGGAAAGGTGCTGGGCCTATACCGGGACCGGCTGCTGGCCGTGCGTTACAGCGTGGGGATGGAGGCCAACGCCTTCTTCACCGCCAGCCGCATCCCCCGGGTGTTTTTCGACGCGGTGTTCGCCAGCGCCATCGCCGCCTGCTTCATCCCCGTGTTCAGCGAGTATCTGGAGAAGCGGGGCAGGGAGGAGGCCCAGCGCTTTGCCGGGCAGTTCATCTCCGTGATCGTGCTGCTCACCGGGGGCCTGAGCATCCTGGGGATGCTGTTCCCCGGCCCCCTGGTGGCCCTTTTTGCCGACTACGATGACCCGGCCACCACGGCCCTGGCCGTGTCCCTCACCCGGGTGCTGTTCCCAACGGTGCTGTTTTCCGGCGCGGCGTTCTCGTTCGTGGGCGTGCTTCAGGCGCAGGACCGTTTTACCGCTCCGGCCCTCATGTCGGCGGTGTCCAACGGGGCGATCATCGCCTACTTCCTGCTTCTGGACGATCAGATGGGCATCTACGGTCTGGCCGGGGCCTATCTGCTGGGCTGGCTGCTCCAGGCGGCGATCCAGCTGCCCTCTCTGAAGCGGACGGGCTTCGTGTTTCACCCCAGCCTGTCCCTGAGATCGGAGGGGATGAAAAAGGTCCTTGCCCTGATGGGCCCGGTGATGGTATCCACCTGGGTGCAGCCCATCAACCTGGTCATCAACTCCCGCTTCGGCTCCCGCCTGTACGGCGGCGGCGGCGTGTCCGTGCTGGAGTACTCCACCAATCTCTATCTGGTCATTGCCGGCACCTTCATCCTGTCGGTGACCAACGTGATCTTCCCCCGGCTGTCCCGCATGGCGGCGGGGGAGCGGCAGGGGGAGCTGGAGGACGCCCTGCGCACCTCCCTCCACGGGACGCTGTTTTTCGTCCTGCCCATGGCGGCGGGGCTGATGCTGCTGTCCCGGCCCCTGATCTCCTTCCTGTACGGCGGCGGCCAGTTCGACGGGCAGTCGGTGGAGCTCACCTCCTCCGCCCTGACCTGGCTGTCCCTGGGCATGGTGGGGTACGCCGTGCAGAACATCCTCAGCCGGGCCTATTTCGCCCGGCAGAAGGGCATGGCCCCCCTGGTGGCCGGGGCCTGCTCCATCGGGGCCAACCTGGCCCTGTGCGCCCTGCTGGTGGAGCCCCTGGGCATCGTGGGCCTGGCCCTGTCCAGCGCCGTCTCCTCCACGGTATACGCCCTGCTGCTGATGATCCCCATGCAGCGGGAGCATGTGGTGAACGGCGGCCTGCTGCGGGATCTTGGAAAAATGCTGCTGTGCACCCTGCTGATGGCGGCGGCGGTGTGGGCCGTCCGGGGCGGACTGGGCCTGCACCTGCCCGCGGGCAAGGCGGGGGAGCTGCTGCTGATGGCGGCGTGCGCCCTGGCCGGGTGCGCGGTGTACTTTACAGCGGCCGCGCTGATAGATCTGCCGGAGGGAAGGCTCCTGCGGCAGCTGGCCGCGCGGCTTGGAAAGCGAGGTTGACATGGAACAGATACAAACCATGCTCTCCGCCAGTGTGATCTGGCGGTGGCTGTCCGTCCTGTGTGGCTGGTTTGGCCGCCAGTGGCGGGGCAGCGCGGTGGTCCGGTGGTTCCTGGATCCCGGCACGCGGGAGCGGGGGATCGGGGAGACCAGCCTGTTTTACAAGCTGTTTCTCGCGGTGCACCACGGCCTTGCCTGGGTGTATGAGAAGCTGCGCCTGGACAAGCTGTTTGCGGGCAGCGTGTTCTGCCGGCCCTTCTTCTGGTGCGCCCTGCCGGTGGTGCTGTCTCCCCTGATCGCCTCCGACTCCGGCGCGTCCATCCTGGTGCTGCTGCTGTCGGCGGTGGGCTATGCCTCCCTGCTGCTGGCCTTTGTCCGGGACCGGGAGCGCACCCTGTACTACGCCCCCATGAACCGGTGGATCTTTATTTATGCCGCCGTCTACCTGGCGGCGGCCTGGTTCTCGGTGGCCCGGCGCAGCTCCTTGAAGGTGGGGGCCCTGTCCGTGGCCTTCCTGCTGTTTTCCGTGGCCCTGCAGAACGCCGTCCGCTCCAGGCGGCAGCTGGACGGCCTGATCCGGGCCATGGTGCTGGTGGGCGCCCTGGTGGCCCTGTACGGCGTGTGCCAGTACCTCTTCGGCTGGGGCTACCAGTCGGCGGCCTGGGTGGACAGCGACATGTTCTCCTCCATCACCTTCCGGGTGCCCTCCACCTTCGGCAACCCCAACATGCTGGGGCAGTATTTCATCCTGGTCATCCCCTTCGGCGGGGCCTGCCTGCTCACCGCCAGGCACTGGGACAGCCGGCTGGTCTGGCTGGCCTGCTGCGGGCTGATGTGCGTGTGCATGATCCTCACCTTCTCCCGGGGGGCGTGGCTGGGCCTGCTGTTTGCCGGGGCGGTGTTCTTCGTGCTGCTGGACCCCCGGTTCATCCTGCTGGCCCCCTTCGCCCTTGTGGGGCTGGTGCTGGTCATGCCGGATACGGTGATCAGCCGCTTTACCAGCATCGGCAATATGGGGGACGCCTCCACCTCCTACCGGGTCTATATCTGGATGGGCGTTCTGGCCATGCTGAAGAAGTACTGGTTCTGCGGCATCGGCCCGGGGCAGGGGGCCTTCGACCTGGTCTACCCGGCCTACAGCTACAACTCCATCGTGGCGCCCCACTCCCATAACCTGTACCTCCAGATCGTGTGCGACGCCGGCATCTGCGAGCTGCTGGTGTTCGTGATGATCCTGTTCCACTACTTCCGCCACCTGTGCGCCGCCATGCACAGAGAGACGGAGCGGGACAGCCGCCTGTTCCAGATCGCGGCGGTGTCCAGCATCTGCGGCTTCCTGGTGCAGGCCATGACGGATTACTCCTTCTATAACTACCGGGTGATGTTCCTGTTCTGGGCCATCCTGGGCCTGGGGGCCCTGCTGGCCGGACGAACCGCCCTGCCGGAGCGGGAGGTGGCCAAATGATCACCATTTTAGACCTGATCAGCGACACCAACATCGGCGGCGCCGGGCGGGTGATCCTGAACTACCTGCAATATACGGACCGGGAGCACTTCCGCACCCTGGTGGCGGTGCCCCGGGGCTCCGCCCTGGCCGCCCCCCTGAAGCAGGCGGGGGCCGAGGTGTATGAGGTGGACGCCATGGCCGACCGCTCCTTCGACAGGGGGGACGTGAAGGTGCTGACCGAGTTCATCCGGCGGGTGAAGCCCGACCTGGTGCACACCCACGGCTGCCTGTCCGGGCGCATCGCGGCGAAAAAGTGCGGCCTGCCCGTGGTGTACAGCCGGCACTCCGCCTTCCCCGTGCCCGCAAAGCTGAAATATCCCCCCGGCCGGTGGGTCAACCGCTGGCTGAACCGGCACTACGCCGATAAGATCATCGCCGTCAGTCCGGCCACCATGGACAACCTGGTGGAGTCCGGCGTGGCCCCCGACCAGATCACTGTGGTGATGAACGGCGTGGCCCCCCTGACCCCCACCGCTCCGGAGGAGCAGGCCGCCCTGAAAAAGGAATTGGGCATCGGCCCGGACACGGTGGTGTTCGGCATCCTGGCCCGCATCGAGGAGTATAAGGGCCACGGACTGATCGCCCAGGCCGCCCAGCGGCTGAAGGCCCAGGGCCGGGACTTCAAGGTGCTGGTGGCGGGCACCGGCCAGTGGGCCGGTCAGCTGGACGAGCTGGTGCGGCGGCTGGATGTGGACGACGTGATGCCCCGCCTGGGCTTCCGCTCCGATGTGGCCGCCCTGCTGTCCATCCTGGACGTGCAGCTCAACGCCTCCTTCGGCACCGAGGCCACGTCCATCGCCCTGCTGGAGGGGATGAGCCTGTCCAAGCCCTCCATCGTCAGCGACTACGGGGGCAACCCCTGGCTGGTGAAGGACGGGGACAACGGCCTTGTGTTCCCCAGCGGGGACAGCGGAGCCCTGGCGGATGCCATGGAGCGGCTGATGGACCGCCCGGAGCAGCGGCAGGCCATGGGCCGCCGGGCCAGACAGGTGTTTGAGGAACGATTTACCGGCCAGGTCTTTGCCCGGAACACGGAGCAGGTCTACCTGGATGTTTTGAAAGGAGCGCACTGACATGGAAGAGAAGAAGTCCGGGTCCCGCCTGCGGCTGAACCTGTTTGACGCCCTGGTGCTGATCGCGGCCCTGGCCGTGGGCGGCTTTCTGGCGTGGAAGACCCTGAAGCCCGCCCCCCAGGAGGTGGAGACCCCCACCTCCTCTGTGGTGCGGTATACCGTGCGGTTTCAGAAGATGCTGCAGGGCACGGGAGAGCGGGTGCAGAGCGGGGACGAGCTGACCGACACCATCAAGAATTACGCCCTGGGCAAGGTGGTAGAGGCCCAGGTGGTGCCCAACGAGACCCTGTCCCTGGATCGGGAGGAGGACCGCTATATCATTACCGCCATCGAGGGGTACGAGGACGTGCTGGTGACCATCGAGGCCGCCGCCACCGAGAGCGACTCCGCCCTGGTGCTGGACGGCGGCTATGAGCTGCGGGCCGGCACCACCGTGTATCTGCGGGGACCGGGCTACATGGCCAGCGGCCCCGTCCTGACCATTCACCGGGAGAAGGAGGGACAGAACGGATGAAGATCATTGACAAAAACGGCCGGCTGTTCGGCAAGATCAGTGTGATCGACGTGGTGGTGGTGCTGCTGGTGATCGTGCTGGCGGTGGCCCTGCGGCACAAGGCCCAGCTGCCCCAGACGGGCACTACCGTGCCGGAGACCCCCATCACCATCCAGATCTGGGCCCGCAATCTGCGGCCGGAGATCGTGGATTCCATCCACATCGGAGACGGCCTGTATGACCCCGACCGCACCACCGGCGGCGCCATCGGAAGGGTCACCGACATCCAGGTGAGCGAGGGCACCATCCAGGGGGAGCTGATGAACGGCGAGATCGTCCAGCTGCCCTGTGAGGGCCGGGTGGATCTGCAGATCACCGTCGAGGGGAAGGGCCTTGTGGAGAACGGCCGCTTCCTGTTCAACCGGGTGTATGAGCTGGGCGTCAACGCCAGCCGCACCCTGAACACCAAGTATGCCTCCTTCGTGGGCACTGTGGTGGACATTTACTGAGAGGATAGACCGGAAAACGGGGAAAGGGGGACAGGCCTGTGAAGATCCTGATGGCCACCATGGGGATGGACATCGGCGGGGCGGAGACCCACATCGCCGAGCTGTCCAAGCAGCTGAAGGCCCAGGGCCACGACGTGATCGTGGTGTCCAACGGGGGCGTCTATGTGCCGGAGATCGCCGCCGCGGGCATCCGGCACTACCAGGCCCCCATGAACCGCCGGGACGTGGGGCAGATGAGAAGGGCCAGAGCCATCCTGAAGGACGTGCTGAAGCGGGAGCGGCCCGACATCGTCCACGCCCACGCCCGCATCCCAGCCTTCCTGTGCGGCGGGCTGTGCCGCCGGATGCACATCCCCTTCGTCACCACCGCCCACTGGGTGTTCGACACCCGGGGGCTGCTGCGCTACCTCACCGACTGGGGACAGCGCACCATGGCGGTGTCGGAGGACATCAAGGCCTATCTGATTCGGGAGTATCACCTGCCCCCGGAGCACATCTTTGTCACCATCAACGGCATCGACACGGATAAGTTCTCCCCGGCGGTGTCCGGGAAGCGGGTGCTGCGGGAGTTCGGCCTGGATCCGGCCCGGCCCGTGGTGTCCTATGTCAGCCGCATGGACGCCGACCGGGCCCTGGCGGCCCGGCAGCTCATCGAGATCGCCCCCCGGCTGGACAAGGCCGTGCCCGGGGTGCAGCTGCTCATCACCGGGGGCGGCAACGTCTTTGACGAGCTGAAGGACAGGGCGGAGGCGGTCAACGAGAAAATGGGACGCCGGTGCATCGCCATGACCGGCCCCCGCACGGACATCAACGAGATCGCGGCGGCGGGGCAGGTGTTCGTGGGGGTGTCCCGGGCGGCGCTGGAAGCCATGTCCGCGGGAAAGCCCGTCATCGTGGCGGGGAACGAGGGCTACCACGGCCTGTTCACGCCGGACAAGCTGGCCGAGGCCCAGGCGGGCAACTTCTGCTGCCGGGGCCTGCCCCTGTGTGAGCCGGAGACCCTGCTGGCCGACCTGTCCGTGGCCCTGCTGCTGCCGGAGGAGGAGAAGGAGCGCCTGGGGGCCTATGGCCGCCAGGTGATCTTCGACCACTACTCCGTCCGCCGCATGGCGGGGGACTGCCTGCGGATGTACCGGGAGGTGGCGCGGCGGAGGTATAACGTGGTCATGAGCGGCTATTACGGCTTTTCCAACGCCGGGGATGACGCCATCCTCCAGTCCATCCACGAGGGAATCCTGGCTGCCAGCGACGAGATCGGCGTCACCGTCCTGTCCCGGGACCCGGAGCTGACCCGCCGGCAGTACGGCCTTGCGGCGGTGCCCCGCTTCAACTTCTTTCAGGTGAAGCGGGCGCTGAAAAACTGCGACGCCCTGCTGTCCGGGGGCGGCAGCCTTCTGCAGGACCGCACCTCCACCCGGTCGCTGGTGTATTACCTGTCTGTGATCCGCTGGGCCAAGCGGATGGGCAAGCCGGTGATGCTGTATGCCAACGGCATCGGCCCGGTGACCCGGCCGGAGAACCGGGAAAAGGTGAAGCAGACGGTGGAGCTGGCCGATGTGGTCACCCTGCGGGACCAGGCCTCCGCCCGGGAGCTGCTGGACATGGGGGTGACCCGTCCGGAGCTCCACGTCACCGCCGACCCGGTGTTCAACCTGGCCCCCGCCCCGGAGGAGCGGGGGGCGGAGCTGCTGCGGGGGACGGGACTGCCGCAGGGGGCCGCCTTTGCGGCGGTGTCCGTGCGCAGCTGGCCCGCCGCGGCGGACTTCCCGGAGCAGACCGCCCGGCTGTGTGACCACCTGCGCCGCGCCCATGGGCTGGAGATCCTTTTTCTGATGATGCAGCCCGCCGCGGACCGGGAGACCACGGAGCGGGTGCGCCGTGCCATGGAGGGCCCCTCCTATCTGCTGGACGTGTCCGCCAGCCCCAGTGAGCTGATGGCCGTGCTGGGCCGGGCCAGGCTGTGCGTGGCCATGCGCCTGCACACCCTGATCTTCGCCGCCCGCATGGCGGTGCCCACGGTGGGGCTGGTGTACGACCCCAAGGTGGCCAGCTATCTGCAGGAGCTGGAGCTGCCCTCCGCCGGGGATGTGGAGCACTTTGATGAGAAGCACGCCTGTCAGGTGTGCGACGGCCTGATGGCCGACTATGACCGGGTCCTGGCCCGTCTGAAGGAGCGGTCCGCCGCCCTGTCCGCTGCCGCCCGGGAGAACGAGGCCCTGCTGCTGGAGCTGCTGCGGAGCAGCAGGCCATGACCGCAGACTGATCGTGAGGAAAAGTATGAGAAAACTGTGTTCGGTCCTGGCGGCCGCGGTGCTGCTGCTGTCCGCGTGTACCATCAAGCCGGGGAGCAGCAGCGGAGAGGAGCCCCGGCTGACCGTGCTGGCCACCACCTATCCCGTCTATCTCTTTGCCTCCGCTGTGACGGAGGGGGTGGAGGGCGTCCGGGTGGAGCGGCTGAGCACCGGCCAGGTGAGCTGTCTCCACGACTACACCCTGTCCGTGGACGACATGAAGAAGATCCAGCGGGCGGACGTGATCGCCATGAACGGCGCCGGACTGGAGGAGTTCATGGAGGACGCCCTGGCGGCCTCCGACGCGGCGGTGATCGACTGCTCCCAGGGGGTGGAGCTGCTGGAGAATCTGGAGCACCACCACGAGGGGGACGACGACCACGACCACGGCCACTGGGACCCCCACTACTGGATGGACCCCCAGCGGGCGGCCCAGATGGTGGGGAACCTTGTCCGGGGGCTGGACGGTGCCGACCCGGACAACGGGGACGCCTACCGGGACAACGGCCAGTGGGCGTTTCTGCTGCTGAACACCTGGGATGCCAATATCCGCGACCTGCTGACGGCAGAGGGAATGCCTGAGATCACGGGATTGATCACCTTCCACGACGGGTTCCAGTACTTCGCCCAGACCTACGGCCTGCCCCTGCTGGCGGCCATCGAGGAGGAGGCGGGCAGCGAGGCCAGCGCCAAGGAGATCAACGAGATCACCGCCCTGGTGAAGGAGAAGGACATCCCCGTGATCTTTACGGAGGTCAACGGCTCCGACGCCACCGCCAAGGCGATCGCCCGGGAGACGGGCTGCGCCGTGGCCCGGCTGTCCATGTGCATGGACGGGCCGGACGAGGCGCTGTCCAACTACGGAGACGCCCTGACGGGCGATGCGATCGCCATCATCAACGGCTTTGCGGGAGAGGAACTGGTGAAATAAGTTGCGTATCATCAAACACGGAAAGCTGGGCGGCTGCTCCGACTCCTGCTGTCTGAAGCTGGAGGAGGTCTCTGTCCGCCTGGGCGGGGACGACATCCTGGAGCAGGTGTCCTTCCACCTCCACTGCGGCGAGATCGCCGCCCTGATCGGCCCCAACGGGGCGGGCAAATCCACCCTGTTC
>CAVJLQ010000017.1:0-3575 GCA_963650435.1 Alloprevotella sp.
CGCTTTTTCAAGGGGGATGTGGCGGAGTACGCCAGAGAAAACGGCATCACCGACGTACTGGTGCTGTATGGGATCCAGAACTTCGTCAAGGATACGAACCTGAAATTTTAAGAGGCGAGGTCGTGGCCCGACCCATAGCAGGCCCGCCCCGCGAAGAAAAGGACGGCGCCGCTTGACGGCACCGTCCTTTTGCAAACGGAAGAAGGTTTAGATCGGCCTGAGTTCCCGACCGGTCTGGGGCATCCGCCGATCAGAGAACAGCCGGAAAAGTTTAAGCTCTGTTTAACAAAACGCCGCAGAATGTTGTACAATAGAAGAAACAGACCGTAAAACCTTCGGGAGGCCATGCCCATGACCATCAAAAAGCGCCTGGCGCGCTCCAACCTCGCCATGTTCGTGATCCCCGTCCTTGCGGCGGCCGCCGTGCTCGTCCTGGGCTTCGGGGCGGCCCTCGTGCTGCTGGAGCGCACCTATCTGCCGCAGCTCGGCTTGACGCTGCGCGACCTGCACCAGACCGGTGAGCAGATTGAGGGCTTTCTTTCCGGCTTTAAGATCCTCCTGTGCATCTATGCGGGGGCGGTGGTTGCCGCGCTGGTGCTGACCATCGTGCTGACCAACGTCTACCTCACCCGCAGCCTGTTCCGCCACATCTCCGGGCCGCTGGACGCGCTGACGGCGGGGGTGGCCCGCATCCGGGACGGTGATCTGGACGCGCCGATCGCCTATGGGGAAAACGATGAGTTCAGGCCCGCCTGCGACGCGGTGGACGAGATGGCGGCGCGGCTGAAGGCCTCGCTGGAGCAGCAGCAGCGGGAGCAGCAGAAAAAGCAGGAGCTGATCGCCGGCATGTCCCACGACCTGAAAAGCCCGCTGACCTCCATCCGCGCCTACACCGAGGCGCTGCTGGACGGGGTGGCCCAGGACGAGGCCGCCAAGCAGCGGTACCTGAAGACCATCCACGCCAAAGAAGCGGACATCGAGGGGATGGTAGACCGCCTGTTCCAGTTTGCCAAGATGGACGTGAGCGAATATCCCGTCCACCTTGAGCCGCTGCCCCTGGGCGGGACGCTGGAAGCGGCCCTCGCGGGGCGGAGCGCGGACGGGCCATCGGTCACCCTGGGGGAGGTATCCGGGATCACTGTGCTCGCCGACCGCGAGCTGCTGGGCCGCATCGCGGCGAACCTTTTGGACAACAGCCGGAAGTACGGCGGAGAGGACGTCCAGATCACGATCTCTGCGCGGAAAACGGAAGCTCTGGCGGAGATCACGTTCGCCGACGACGGCGCGGGGGTGCCGGAGGAGCAGCTGCCGAAGCTCTTCGACGCGTTCTACCGCGGCGACGCGGCGCGCGCGCAGCCGGGGAACGGCAGCGGTCTGGGCCTTGCGGTAGTGAAAAAGGCGGTGGAGGAGATGGGCGGCAGCGTCCGGGCGAAAAACGGAGAAAACGGCGGCCTGAACGTGATCTTCACGCTGCCCCTTGCGAAGGAGGAGAACGATGCCTAAAATTCTCATCATCGAGGATGACAGCGACATCGCCGCCATCGAGCGGGACTATCTGGAGCTGAGCGGGTATGAGGTCACGATCTGCGCCGACGGCCCGTCGGGCCTGACCGCCGCGCTGAACGGAGACCACGACCTGCTGCTCCTGGACCTGATGCTGCCGGGGGTGGACGGCTTTTCCATCTGCCGCGCCGTGCGGGAGAAAAAGGACATCCCTATTTTGATGGTCACGGCCCTGGACAAGGACGTGGACAAGATCCGCGGCCTGGGCTTCGGCGCGGATGACTACATCGAAAAGCCCTTTTCTCCCAGCGTGCTGGTGGCCCGGGTGAAGGCCCATCTGGCCCAATATCAGCGCCTGAAGCCGCAGACCGCGGGAAAGCCCAAAACGCTGACCGTCGGCCCGCTGACCGCCGACCCGGAGCAGCGGCTCATTTTCAAAAACGGCGCGGAGCTGCCGCTGAAGAATAAGGAGTATGAGCTGCTGCTGTTCCTCATGCGCCGCCCGGGGCAGGTGTTCAGCCGGGAGGACCTGTATGAGATGATCTGGGGGCTGGAGTCTCTGGGCGACAACATCACCGTGGCGGTGCACATCAACCGCCTGCGGGAAAAGATCGAGGACGACCCCGCCCACCCCAAGCTGCTGCAGACCGTGTGGGGCGTGGGCTACCGGCTCAGCCGGGGCGAGTGACCGCCGGTTTAAGTTTTGTTTAACAAGTGTTTATACCAAGTTATACGGGTCCCCTTACAATGGCAGTGTTCATGTAAGGGGACCCATTTTTTATCAAGACCGGAGGGATCTATGATGCGCGAAGTCATCATGAAGAAGAACTATGCCAAGGCGTTCAGGATGGTCATTTTGCTGGCGGTGGTGCTGGCGGTCATAAGCGCCGTGGCCATTCCCCTGAGCCTGTCGCAGCAGATCAGTGACATCTCCGCTCTGAAGCAGACGAAGCAGGAGCAGATGATGGTCCGGGACGGGGACCGCGGCGAGCATGACGAGGCGTGGAAGAGCCAGATCACACCGCTCTCCGCCGTCAACTACGCGGTGATCGGCGGGGCGGCGGTGCTGTGGCTGGCGCTGGGCCTTTACTACTGGCTGCTGGTCGCCGCGTGGCTCTATAAGAGCGCGGTGAACGAGGGGATGAACAAGTCCCTCTGGCCGATCCTGGGGCTGTTCACCAACCTGTTGGCGGTGCTGGTGTTTATGATCGTCCGTGACGATCCCCGCCGCATAAAGGCGGCCGCTGCGTGAACAAATACCAGACCCTTGCCGCCAACACGGTCCTGATGAGCATCGGCACCTTCGGCTCCAAGCTGCTGGTGTTCCTGATGGTGCGGTTCTACACCGGCTATTTGACGCCGGCGGAGTACGGCACCGCCGATCTCATCACCCAGACGGCCAACCTGCTGATCCCGCTGGTGTCTCTGGACATCACCGACGCTGTGTTCCGCTTCGCGGCGGACCGCCGGGGGGGCCGGGCGGACGCCTTCTCTGTGGGCCTGCGCACCATCACCCTGGGCTCCGCCGGGATGCTGCTGGCGATAGCCCTGCTGCGGCAGATCTCGGCGGTCCGGGAATATGGCTTTCTGCTGGCGGGCTTTGTCATCGCCTCCTGTTACCACGCCCTGTGCGCCCACTTTGTGCGGGCCAGGGGCAACACGGCCCTGTTTGCCGCCCAGGGGCTGTTCAACACGGCCCTGTTCATCGGGCTGAACGTGCTGTTCCTGGCGGTGTTCCAGTGGGGCATCCGGGGCTATGTGCTGTCCACCGCCGCGGCGAACCTGGTCACAACGCTGGTGCTGGTCTGGAGGGAGCGGCTGTGGCGGTATGTCCGCCTGATCCCCCGGCGCAGCCTGCGGCGGCAGATGCTGCGCTACTGCATCCCCCTGATCCCCACGGCCATCTTCTGGTGGGTCATGGGCGTGTCGGACCGGTATATGGTGAAGTGGTTCCTGGGCAGCGCCGCCAACGGCATCTACGCCGTGGCCTACAAGATCCCCACCATCCTCACCATCATGGCCACGGTGTTCATGGACGCCTGGCAGCTGTCCGCCATTGCGGAGAGCGGCGG
>CAVJLQ010000017.1:4122-12853 GCA_963650435.1 Alloprevotella sp.
CAGGTGATCTTTCATAGAAAGTAGGCATAAGTATGATCTTGACTGCATTTCACGGTTTTTGTATGGCGCTGGCCGACAGCGTCCCCGGCGTCTCCGGCGGGACCATCGCCTTCATCCTGGGCTTCTACGACCGCTTTCTGGACGCCCTCCACGACCTGTTTGGAAAGGACGGCGCGGCACGCAGGGCCGCGCTGGGCTATCTCCTGAAGCTGGGCATTGGCTGGGGGGGCGGCATGGCGGCCTGTGTGCTGGCGCTGTCCAGCCTGTTTGAGCGGAATATTTATTTCATGAGCTCGCTCTTTCTGGGCCTGACCCTCGCCTCCATCCCGTTCATCGCCATCGCGGAGGGCCCGGCGCTGAGAGAGCTGCGCCATGCGCCCTTTGCCGCCCTGGGCGGGGCGGTGGTGGTGGGTCTTGTCCTGCTGCGCGGCGGCGCCTCCGCGCTGGGGAGCGTCAGCTTTACGGCCCTTTCGCCCCTGCCGCTGCTCTATATTTTCCTGTCCGGCGCGGTGGCCATCACCGCCATGGTGCTGCCCGGCATCTCCGGCTCGTCCATCCTGCTCATCGCGGGGGTGTACCTGCCCGCCATCCAGGCCGTCCGGGGCTTCCTGCACCTGGATCTGGCGGCGCTGCCCGGGCTGTTTGCCCTGGGCTTCGGCGTGCTCGCGGGGGTGGCCCTGTCCATCCGCGCCATCCGGACCGCCCTGCGGAGATACCGCAGCCAGACGGTGTGGCTGATCTTGGGGCTGATGCTGGGCTCTCTCTACGCCATCGCCAACGGCCCCGCCAGCCTGAATGTTCCGATGCCGCCGCTGAGCCTGGTGACCTTTGATGCGCCCGCGTTTCTCCTTGGGGCCGCGGTGCTGCTGGCACTTGAACTGCTGCGCAAAAGGATCGAGACGCGGGGCGTAGAGGGAAAGGAGCCGACGGTCCATGAATTTTGATCAGAGCATCCTCAGCTGGATCCAGGATACCATGACCTGTCCGCTTTTGGACTTCCTGATGCCGAAGGTCACCGCCCTTGGCAACGGCGGCGCCGTCTGGCTGCTGGCGGCGGGCGGACTGATGTGCACGAAAAAATATCGGAAGCAGGGCGTGCTGCTGCTGGGTGGGCTGGCGGCCGGCGTTCTGGTGGGCAATGTGTTCCTGAAAAACCTCATTGCCCGGCCCCGCCCCTGCTGGCTGGACCAGAGCGTCCAGCTGCTGATCGCCACCCCCGGGGACTACTCCTTTCCCTCGGGCCATACCCTGTCCTCCGTCATTGGCGCGACGGTCCTTACAAAAACTGACCGCCGCTTCGGCTATGCGGCCATCCCGCTGGCGGCGCTCATCGCCTTCTCGCGGCTGTATCTCTATGTCCATTTTCCCAGCGACGTGCTCGCCGCGGCGGTCCTGGGCGTTTTGATCGGGGAGGCGGCCTTTTGCTGCGGCGGAAAGGCACTGGAAAAATGTGGGGCAAAAATGAAAAGTAAGCAAAAAGAGGGACGTACCGGCCAATGCCTGAAGTGAGCTCTGTGAAACCGTCTTGCTAAAAGAGCACCCGTCTTGTTTTGACGGGTGCTCTTTTAGCGCGTTTTTCGTTCTGGCGGCCCTGCGGCGGGAGGAGGTGCTACCCGGCGCAGTCCGGCTCCCCCTTCTTGAGGACAGCCACCGCGCAGGGGATCCTGCCCCGGCACAGGGTATAGTCTGCGTGGGGATACCCGGCGGCGGCAAAAAACTGGGCATAGGTGTCCGGCGTGAATTCCCGCTTGAAGCCGGCCCCTGCCCGGTCGATGGCCCCGGAGACGGGGTCAGTGGTGCCCCGGTCCGTCCGGTTCATATAGGTGGGGATCACGATCCGCCCCCCGGGCCGGCACACCCGCTCCAGCTCCTTCAGGGCCAGCTGGGGCTGGTCCAGCAGGTGGATCACGTTGGCGGCGACGACGGCGTCAAAGCTGGCGTCGGGGTAGGGCAGGTGCAGGATGTCGGCCCACTCAAAGCGGATATTGCGGCAGCCGGCCAGCTTTTTCCGCGCCCGCCTCAGCATATTTTCAGAGAGATCTGTGGCCACAAGGCTTTTGCACCGGGGGGCGATCGCCCCGGTGAGCAGTCCTGTGCCGCAGGCGCACTCCAGCACATCGTCCCCGGGGGCAATCAGCGCCGCCACCGCGGCGCACAGCTGCTGATTGGCCCTTCTGTTGATGCCGTTGGCAAAAATATCATAGGCCCATGCAACGTTGTCCCAAAACATCGTCCCACCCCGCTCAGGCAAGCACGATGGCCATGATCCCCGCCAGCGCGGCGGCGATGGCGGCCATCCCCGCTGTGCCGAAGATCCACTTAAAGCGTTTGTCCCCGGGGGAGATGTAGGGCATCAGGTCCTCGGTGCCGGGGATGATCCACGTTTTCGTGTGCCCCACCCAGAAGTCGTCCACAAAGAACCGGTCGATGAGGTCCATCACTAACAGGATGACCAGCAGCTGCCAGAAGCCCGCCGCAAAGCCCCGGGCGCCGTTGACGGCATAGACGCACACAAGGACATAGGTGATGTAGCCCGGGATGCATACCGCCTTGAACATCAGGCTGTTTCTCCGGATCTTTTCCCGGCTCGTCAGCCCCAGGGCGATGCAGCGCTCCTGCACCTGGGCGCTGTACAGATGGACCACCCCCACCGCGCCCTTTCGGACGCCGAAGGCGCACACCAGCACCAGCAGGGCCCCCAGGCCGAGGCCCTCTAATATGACTTGAAGGATCATGATCTTGTCACCTCTCCTGTCTCGGCCCCGGTCCGCTGTTTCGACGGCGGTTAGAGAGAACTAACTTATGGGGCGCCGAAAGGCCGCCTGCGCGGCCTGGTCCCCTGTTCAACATATCCGCCCGCGTGCGGCCGGGGCATTTTGCACCTCTATAGTAGCACGGACGCCGGGCTCTTTCAAGACGGAAATGAAAGATCCCCGTGAAGGCCGTCCGCCATATACGGAGGGCACCGCGAAAAAATCTGACGATTTCGTATATTTGTGTCTTTTTGGTAAAGACGAACGCGCTGGGATGTGCTATACTGCACCTCGGTTAGTGTTATTTAACTGAGCATACGGGGAGTGATGTGCATGGGAACGGAGCTGTTTGAGCGGCAGGGGGCCATATTGCTGGCGCGGAGCGACGGCTGCTCGGTCTGGCAGTTCCGCGGCGAGACGGGGGACGGCACCATGACCGTTTACGATGTGTTTCCCGGCGCTATGCTCTGCTTCAACGATTTCCACATGGAGCGCTACGAGAGCTGCTTTGTGCCCGACCGGCCGCTCCTGGCCATCGACCACTGCCGGGAGGGGCGGAAGGAGTTCTCCCCCGGGGACGACATGCTGGCCTATACGGAGGCGGGGGACATGGAGCTGGACCTGCGGATCAGGCACACGGGGACCTTCATTTTCCCCTCGCACCACTATCACGGGCTGACCGTCGTGTTCGACCGGGACATTGTAGAGCGGTCCCTGTCGGAGGAGATCCGGGACTTTCCCGCCACGCCGGAGGGGGTCGTCGCCCGGTGGGGGCTGGGGGAGTATCCCCGGGTGCTGCACGGCGCCGGAACGGCGGAGCCCATCTTTGCCCAGCTGTACCGCGTGCCGGAGAGGCTGCGGGTGCCGTATTTCAAGGTGAAGATACTGGAGCTGCTGTTGCATCTGGAGACGATGCCCATCCCGGAGGACAGGGCCGCCCCGCCCTATTTCCACAGGGCTCAGGTGGAGAAGGTCAAGGCCATCCGCGGGTTCCTTGCGGAGCACGTTGCGGAGAACTTTACCCAGGAGGAGCTGTCCCGCCGGTTCGACATCCCCATGACGCCGATGAAGAGCTGCTTCCGCTCGGTCTACGGCTGCGCCATGGGCGCCTGGCTGGCCGATCTCCGCATGCACATGGCGGCGGAGCTGCTGGCGGACCACCGGGAGCTGACCGTGGCGGAGATTGGCGGAAGGGTGGGCTATGAGAACCCTGGAAAATTTACAGAGGCCTTTAAGAGAGTGATGAGATCGACCCCGTCAGAATACCGCAAAGAAAGAGGAGCAAGCTATGAGACCTGAAAAGAAGAGCTGGATGAGATCCCTGTTCGCCTATGCCCAGGGGGAAAAGAAGAAGCTGGTCCTGTCTGTCGTGCTGTCCGTGCTGTCGGTCACCCTGGGACTGGCGCCGTTTTACTGCATGTATGAGCTGATCTGCCTGTTCGTGGCGGGAACGGCCACGGCGGCGGGGGTCGTCCGCTGGTGCCTTTGGGCGCTGGCGGCCTATGGGGCGAAGATCCTGGCCTTCAGCCTGTCCACCGGCATCTCCCACAGCATGGCCTATACCATTCTGGAGGGGCTGCGGCTGCGCCTGGCCGACCGGTTCCTCCATGCCCCCCTGGGCAATGTGGAGAACCACACCATCGGCGAGATCAAGAGCATGATGGTGGACAAGATCGAAAATCTGGAGCCGCCCCTGGCCCACATGATCCCGGAGGGGGCGGGCCACATCGTTCTGCCCGTCGTCAGCATCATCGCCCTGGCCGCCATCGACTGGCGGCTGGCCCTGGCCTCTCTGGTCACATTTCCCCTGTCCTTCTTCTGCATGGGGCTGACCTTTCAGATCAGCGGAAAGAACTTTGACAAGTACGACCAGTCCGCTGCCTATATGAACAGCACCATCGTGGAGTACATCGAGGGGATCGAGGTCATCAAGGCCTTTGGCCGGGCCGGGGTCTCCTATGAGAAATACGCCCGGGCCATCACCGATTTCCGCACCTTTGTGGTCAAATGGCTGGCCTCCACTTATGCCACCATGAAGCTGAGCTTCGCCCTGTTCCCCTCCACCCTGATCGGCACGCTGCCCACCGCGCTGGCGCTGGCCGGCGGCGGAGCCATCACCGCCCCTCAGGCGGCGCTGGCGGTGATGCTGTCCATCTCTATGGTGGGCTCCCTCGCCAAGCTGGAGGTGTTCTCCGAGAACATGCGGCAGGTGAAGTTCACTGTGGAGAACCTGGAGGAGTTCCTGGAGATGCCCGCCCTGCCCGAGCCCGAGGGGCGCGCGGAGGTGAAGGGGGCAGGTGTGGAGCTGAAGAACGTGCACTTCTCCTACACCGGGCAGGAGAAGGACGAGGTGCTCCACGGGGTGGACCTGAAGCTGCCCGAGGGCAGCTTTACCGCCCTGGTAGGCCCCTCCGGCGGCGGCAAGTCCACGGTGGCCAAGCTGATCGCCCGGTTCTGGGACGTGACCGCCGGTGAGATCCACATCGGCGGGGTCAATGTAAAGGATATGCCCCTGTCCCAGCTGTCGGAGCACGTCAGCTTTGTCACCCAGGACAACTTCCTCTTCCGCTGCTCCCTGATGGAGAACATCCGGCTGGGAAAGCCCGGCGCCACCGATGAGGAGGTAAAGGCGGCGGCCCGGGCTGCCCAGTGCGAGGAGTTCATCGCCAAGCTGCCCCAGGGCTACGACACCCCCGCGGGCGAGGCGGGCAAGCGCCTGTCCGGCGGCGAGAAGCAGCGCATCGCCATCGCCCGGATGATGCTGAAAAACGCCCCCATCGTCATTCTGGACGAGGCCACGGCCTTCACCGACCCGGAGAACGAGGATAAGCTCCAGCGCAGTATCGCGGCCCTCACCCGTGGGAAGACCCTGCTGGTCATCGCCCACCGGCTGTCCACCATCCGGAACGCGGACAACATCGTTGTTTTGAAGCAGGGCCGGATCGAGGCCCAGGGCAGGCAGGAGGAGCTGCTGGAGAGCTGCCCCCTGTACCGGGACATGTGGCAGGCCCACATCGGGGCAAAGCACTGGGCGGTCTCTTCCGCGGAAAAGGAGGCGTGAGCCATGTTCAAAACTGTAAAGCGCATCATCGACTGGTGCGGAGGATTCAAGGGGCAGCTGTATCTGGGCTTTGTGATGACCTTCTTCTCCCACATCTTCGCCGCCATGCCCCTGGCCCTTGCCGCCTATACCGTGGGCAGGCTGATCGAGGCGCAGGCGGGGGGCGCGGCCTTCGACACCGCGTGGATCTGGAAGAGCATCGTCCTTCAGGTCGTCCTTGTGTTCTTCCGCTTCCTGTTTGACTATTTCCGCGCCCGGCTCCAGGAGCCGATCGGCTATCAGCTCACCGCCCGAGACCGCCTGGCCGTGGGCGACGCCCTGAAGCGGGTGTCCCTGGGCTATTTCAGCCAGGTCAGCACCGGCAGCATTTTAAGCTCTATCACCACCGGCCTGTCCACCCTGGAAAATATGGGCATCCGCATGATCGACAACTTTGTGGGGGGCTATCTGAACTTTCTGGTGATCTTCCTGTGCCTGGCGGTGTGCAGCCCGGTCACGGCGCTGATCGCTCTGGCGGCGGCCGCCCTGTCCCTGTGCTGCATGCGCATCATCTCCCACTACAGCCGGGTGAACGCCCCGGTACAGGCCCAGGCCGACCGGGATATGACCGGCGCCGTGATCGAGTACGCCCGGGGGCTGGCGGTGGTCAAGTCCTTCGGCAAGTCGGGGGCGGCCATGGAGTCCGTGACGAACGCCGTCCGGGACAGCAAGCGGATCCACCTGAAGATCGAGTGGGGCTATGTACCGGCCAACGCCCTGCACCTGCTGGCCCTGAAGTGCGGCAGCGTGGGCCTTGCCATGGCGGCGGCCCTGCAGTGCCTGAGGGGCGGCATGGACTTTTCCATGGCCCTGATGTTCATCTTCTTCTCCTTCAGCATCTTTGCCAGCCTTGAGCCCATCAGCGACAGCGCCCACACCCTGGGGGTCATCGACGACGCCATGGACCAGCTGGACGCCCTGAAGGACGAAAACCTCATCGACGCCGGCGGCCGGGACATCCCGCTGGAGCACTATGACATCCAGTTCAGAGATGTGGACTTCGGCTACGACTCCCGCCGGGTGCTGCGGGACGTGAGCTTTACCATCCCGGAGCGGACCTCCACCGCCATCGTGGGCCCCTCCGGCAGCGGCAAGACCACCATCTGCAGCCTGATCGCCCGGTTCTACGACCCCCAGGGGGGCAGCATCACCGTGGGCGGCCACGACCTGAGAGAGTTCACCTGCGACAGCCTGCTGTCCAACATCTCCATGGTGTTCCAGAACGTATATCTGTTCCACGACACCATCCGTGCCAACATCCTCTTCGGCAAGCCGGACGCCACCGAGGAGGAGATGATCCAGGCGGCGAAAAAGGCCCGGTGCCATGAGTTCATCATGGCCCTGCCCGACGGCTACGACACCGTGGTGGGGGAGGGGGGCGGCACTCTGTCCGGCGGCGAGAAGCAGCGCGTCTCTATCGCGCGGGCCATTCTGAAAAACGCCCCCATCATCATCCTGGACGAGGCTACGGCCAGCATCGACCCGGAGAACGAGCACCTGATCCAACAGGCCATCGACCAGCTGACCCGGGGCAAGACCATCATCACCATCGCCCACCGGCTGGCCACCGTTCAGAACGCGGACCAGATCCTTGTGGTGGAGGATGGCCAGATCGTCCAGCGGGGCACCCATGAGGAGCTGATCGGGCAGGACGGCCTGTATCAGCGCTTTACCCGCATCCGCGAGCAGGCGGAGGGCTGGCACATCGCGTGACCGGAAACAAATACAGCGGCGGAGTGTTTTACACTCCGCCGCTGCGGCCGCTTCTTCGGTTTTCTTACAGTCCCAGGCCGTCGACCCACTTCTGCACGGCGGCCGCGCTCTCCCGGCTGCTCAGGCGCCTGCTGGGGAGCCATTTCGTCTCATTGGAGCAGCAGCCCTTCAGGATGCTGTCCGTCTTGCCCATGCCGCTGCCGCCGGAGGTGGCAAAGGGGATCACCGTTTTCCCCGCGAAGTCATAGCCCTCCAGGAAGGTCTCGATGATGCGCGGGGCCTGATACCACCAGATGGGAAAGCCCACGAACACCACGTCGTACTGCGCCATATCCGCCACCCGGCCCGAAATGGCGGGACGGCTCTTGGCGTCGTTCATCTCCAGGGTGCTGCGGCTCTTTGTGTCGTTCCAGTTCAGGTCGGCGGCGGTATAGGGCTGCTCCGGCCGGATCTCAAACAGATCGCCGCCGGTGACGCCGGCGATGGTCTTGGCCAGCCGTGCAGTCTCGCCGCTGGCGGAAAAATAGGCGACTAAGGTCTTTTTCATCGTTCATTCTCCTTATCTTGTTGTACTTCCCCCGGACCTGCCGGGGCAGGGGATCTCTTGTGGCTGGTGTCGTACAGGGCGCGGATGTCCGGGGGCAGCCCCTCCGGGATGGCGGCGGCAAAGTCCTCGTTCCCGTCCTCCAGCGCCCGGGTGTAGTACCAGCACTTGAAGTCGATCATGGCCAGGCTGCGGCGCATCTGCTCCAGCTCCTGCTCCAGCTCCTGCTTCCGGCGGCGGAACAGGGCCAGACGCTTTTCATAGGTCTCCGGCCCCTGGGCGCACCACTCCATGAACTGCCGGATGTCCCGGATCTCCATGCCTGACTTTTTCAGGCACTCGATGACCCGCAGGGCCTCCAGCGAGCGCTGGTCGAAGCGGCGGATGCCGCCGCCGCGGCGCTGAACATCGGGCAGCAGGCCCTC
Source organism: Alloprevotella sp. (assembly GCA_963650435.1). Taxonomy (GTDB): domain Bacteria; phylum Bacillota; class Clostridia; order Oscillospirales; family Oscillospiraceae; genus Lawsonibacter. The sequence goes on from CAVJLQ010000017.1 coordinate 12,658, forward strand.
CTTGTCGTAGTAGCGCAGGGTAGAGGCGGACAGGCCGGTGGCCCGGGCCATCTCTCCGATGGAATAATTCATGGAAAATTCACTCTTTTCGGCGTTTTTGCTCTTGACTTAAAGTTGACTTCAAGTTTTATACTACAAGCATACCACGGCCGCGGGCCGAAGTCAAGAAAAATGCTCCCTCTGTTCCGTATCTGCG
>CAVJLQ010000018.1:0-9198 GCA_963650435.1 Alloprevotella sp.
GTGAGGACACCGGCCCCTACAAGGTTCCGTAAACGTCGACCCCGTAGGGCAAGGGCTCTGCCCTTGCTGATCGTCTCGCCGGACACGCCCACTTTTATCTATTCGACTGCCCACATCCCTCGCCAAGGAGGAACCATTATGCTGAAGATCATCCACGCCGCGGACTTTCATCTGGACAGCCCCTTCTCCGGTCTGACGCCGGCGGGGGCTGTTCAGCGCCGCAGGGAGCAGCGGCAGCTGCTGGAGCGGCTGGCCGCCCTGGTCCAGGCCCGGGGGGCCGACCTGGTGCTGCTGTCCGGCGACCTGCTGGACGGGGACCGCGTGTACCGGGAGACGGTCCAGGCCCTGACCGCCGCCCTGGGGGCCATGCCCTGTCCCGTGTTCCTGGCCCCGGGCAACCACGACTTTTACAGCGGGGACAGCGCCTATGCCGCCGTAGACTGGCCGGACAACGTCCACCTGTTCACCGGCGGGGAGATGGAGGCCGTGCCCCTGCCGGAGCTGAACTGCACGGTATACGGCCGGGCCTTTCTGGCCCCCCACGAGGAGGGCTCCCCCCTGTCCGGCTTCCGGGCGGAGGGGGACGGCCTGCGGCTGGGGGTGCTCCACGGAGAGGTGGGCACCGACGGGGGCTACGCCCCCATGACGGAGGAGGAGATCGCCGCCAGCGGCCTGCACTATCTGGCCCTGGGCCACATCCACCAGTGCAGCGGCCTGAAGCGGGCGGGGGACACCTTTTGGGCCTACCCCGGCTGTCCCGAGGGCCGGGGCTTTGACGAGACGGGGGACAAGGGCGTGCTCTATGTGGAGTTGGAGCCCGGCGCCTGCCGGGTGGAGTTCGTCCCCCTGTGCGCCCGGCGGTATCAGGAGCTGACGGCGGACGTGACCGGCGCCGATCCCGCCGCCGCCCTGCGGGCGATCCTGACGGAGGAGCACCGCCGGGACGTGTGCCGGGTGACCCTGACGGGGGAGCGGGGGGAGGAGAGCCTGGACCTGCCCGCCCTGGAGGGGGAGCTGGCCGGCCTGTGCTGCGGCCTGACCCTGCGGGACCGCACCCGGGTGAGCCGGGACCTGTGGGCCCGGGGGGAGGACGACGGCCTTGTGGGCCTGTTTCTGCAGGAGATGAAGGCCCGGCTGGCCCAGGAGCCGGACAACGAGCTGCTGCCCCAGGCGGTGCGCTTCGGCATGGCGGCGCTGGAGGGATGGGAGGAGATCACATGAGGATCCTGTCTATGGCGGCCACCTTCGGCGGTCTGGAAAAGCGCGTTCTGGCCCCCGGAGAGGGGCTGAATGTGATCGCCGCCCCCAACGAGGGGGGCAAGTCCACCTGGTGCGCCTTTTTGAAGGCCATGCTCTACGGCATCGACACCCGGGACCGGGATAAGAAGGGCTATCTGGCGGACAAGAACCGGTATCAGCCCTGGTCGGGCGCCCCCATGGAGGGGGAACTGCGTCTGGAGTGGCAGGGGCGGGAGGTCACCATCCGCCGGGGCCCCCGGGGGAGCGTCCCCTTCGGGGCCTTTTCCGCCGTATACGCCGCCTCCGGCGAGGCGGTGCCCGGCCTGACCGCCGCCAACTGCGGCCAGATGCTCACCGGCGTGGGGCGGGAGGTATATGAGCGCTCCGCCTTCATCGGACAGGGGGGCTCCCTTGCGGTCACCGCCGCGCCGGAGCTGGAAAAACGGATCGCCGCCCTGGTCACCGGGGGGCGGGAGGACGTGTCCTTTGCCCAGGCGGAGCAGCGCCTGCGGGAGATGCGCAACCGCCGCCGGGTGAACCGCAGCGTGGGCCGCATCCCGGAGCTGGAGAGCGAGCTGGCCCGGCTGGAGGAGCAGCTGGCGGCCATGCGGGAGATCTCCGCCCAGGGGGTGGAGCTGTCCGCCCGCCGCCGGGCCCTGGAGCAGGAGAAGGAGCGGCTGGAGGGGGAGCGGCAGCTCCACCGGCGGCTGGCCCAGCAGGAGCTGGACCGCCGCTACGCCCAGGCGGAGGACGAGCTGCTCGCCGCCCGGGAGAGACTGACCGCTCTGGAGCGGGAGCTCACCCGCTTCGGCCCCCAGCCGGAGGAGGAGCCGCTGCTCCGGGCCCAGGGGCAGCTCTCCTTCCTGAAGGTGCTGGACGACCAGATCGCCGCGGGGCAGGAGGAGCTGAAGGGGGCCCAGGAGGACTATGTGCAGGCCCAGATCGCCCTGCAGGGCGGCCCCTTCTCCGGCCGCACCGCCCGGGAGGCGGAGGAGCTGGCCCAGAGCGCACTGAAAAACCGGCAGCAGCAGCTGGCGCAGGCGGAAGGCCTGAAAAAGCGGGCGGGACTGCTGACGGCGCTGGCCCTGCTGGGCCTGGCCGGGGCGGGGGCCTGCTGGGCCCTGACGGCGGGGACGGCGCGGCTGGCTGCCTGCGGGGGCCTTGTGCTGCTGGCCGGCGCGCTGCTGGCCCTGTCCGTCCGCGGCCGGGCGGCAGGAAAGACCGCCACCGCCCGGGGGCAGGAGGAGCTGACCCGCCTGGGGGCGGAGGATGAGGACGCCCTGAACGCCCTGCTGGCCAGCTACCGGCGGCGCTGGGAGCGGGCGGAGGAGGCCAACGGCCGCTGCGCCCAGGCCCGGGGCCGGGTGAACGACCAGCTGGCCCGCCGGGAGAATACATACAACGACCTGATGGACTTCGTCCACGCCTTTGCCCCGGAGGTGAGCACCCTGAACGGCTGCTCCGCCGCCCTGTCCCGGGCCCTGAAGCTGGGCCACGGGCTGGCCATGGCCCGGCAGCAGGTGGACGAGCGGCAGCTGCGGCTGAACGATCTGCTGGCCCAGGGGGGCCGGCGGGAGACCGGCGGGGGACAGCTCCCCGCCCCCGCCCGCAGCCGGGAGGAGACCGACCTGGCTCTGGCGGACGCCGCCCGGCAGCTGGAGCAGACCGACCGGCAGCTGAACCAGATCCTGGGCCGGCAGAAGGCCCTGGGCGACCCCGCGGAGCTGGAGGCCCGGCGGGAACAGGTGCAGCGGGAGCTGGAGCGGAAGGGGCGGGAGCTCCAGGCCATCGACCTGGCGCTGGAGGCCCTGACCCGGGCCAACGCCCGCCTGCGGGAGCGGTTCAGCCCGGAGCTGGACCGCAGGGCCGGGGCGTATCTGGACCGGCTGACCGGGGGAAGATATGACCGCCTGACCCTCACCCGGGAGATGGAGGGGGCGGCCGCCCGGACGGGGGACCCTCTGACCCGGGACGCCCTGTATCTGTCCCGGGGGGCCGCCGACCAGCTGTATCTGGCGGTGCGCCTGGCGGTGTGCGCCCTGTGCCTGCCCCAGCGCCCCCCCATCGTGCTGGACGACGCCCTGTCCGACTTTGACGACGGCCGGACGCGGCTGGCCCTGGACCTGCTGCGCCAGCTGGCGCGGGGGCAGCAGGTGCTGCTGTTCACCTGCCACAGCCGGGAGAAGGAGCTGCTGGAGGGGGCCGGGGACGTGACCTTCCTGACTCTGTAAGGGTTTGGGGTTGCGATCCGGGACAAGAGCGGGTATAATCAGAACACAAAACAGATGGAAGGGGGACGCGCCCATGGAAGAGACGGAGCGGCCCGAGGGCCGCGGGGCGGCCAAAGAGAAAGAGGAGAAGGGCACGGAGCTGTTCTATATGCTCCAGAGCCTGGTGATCGCCGTTTCGGCGATGATCCTGCTGTTCACCTTCGTGGTGCGGGTGAACCAGGTGAAGGGGCACTCCATGGACAACACCCTGCAGCCCCAGGAGCTGCTGCTGGTGTGGCACCTGGGCTATGCCCCCAAGGCGGGGGACATCGTCATCGTCAACCGCCCCAATGTGGACATTTTGGAGGGGGAGGCCATCGTCAAGCGGGTGATCGCCGTGGGCGGCCAGACCGTGGACATCGACTACGGCGCCGGGATCGTCTATGTGGACGGCGTGCCCCTGGACGAGCCCTATATCAAAGAGACCATGTATCTGCCCGGCAGCCCCTATATGCAGCAGACCCACTTTGACATCCCGGAGGGGTCGGTCTTCGTCATGGGGGACAACCGGAACAACTCCACCGACAGCCGGAACGAGGCCGTGGGCCCCGTGGAGGAGCGGTTCATCCTGGGCCACGCGGTGCTGGGACTGTGGCCCCTGTCCAAGGCCGGAGCCCTTTGAGAAAAATAAAATATAAGCCCCCCGCGGCCGCGGGGGGCTTATATTTTTGAAAACGGTCAGTGTTTGGATGCTGAATTGGACTCGATACGGGAGAGAAGCTGATCAAGCTTTGCCAGGATCAAACTGGTGCAGGTGACGATGACCACGCATAGGTACAGACCGAGGGCCAATACAGCTGCACTTCCGTAGTCCATGCCGTTGAAAAAGTTGGCCAGAGGGTCAGAAAGAAGCAGGCCTGCAAGGGCAACGAACAGTCCGATGAGCAGAAATTGCCATAGTTTTTTCATGTGTATCTCCTCCAGATCAGTTTAAGCAGGGATCATCATAACTTTACTATACCATACCGCCCCTGTATTGGCAAGGCAGGGTATGGAAGGCGTATGAGAATCCATTGTTCCTCAGTTGCTTTTTGCCTGAATGTGGTGTAAAATAAAGCGTTAATTGCCTGACGGCTTTGAAAGGAGCGCTTTTCATGGAAGATCGGGTCAAGGAACTGATGGATCGCATCCGCGGGACAGCCTCCGCTGCGGCGGACGCCTGCGCCGATACGGCCCGGGTGGCCGGGCGGAAGGCGGGACAGATCGTGGACGTGGCCAAGCTGAACGTGCAGCTGTTCGACCTGAACGGAGAGCTGAACGACGTGCTGCGCCAGCTGGGCCAGGTGATGTATAACGCCCACCTGGGCGAGGGCGGGGGCGACGAGAGCATCCCCGACCTGCTGGCCCGGGCAGACGAGCTGAACGAGAAGATCGGCGGCATGAAGGAGCGGGTGGCCGCCCTGCGCCAGAGCCGCACCTGTCCGGCGTGCGGCGCCGTGTGCGGGCGGGAGGACAAATTCTGCCGCGCCTGCGGCCAGCCCCTGGACTGAACCGGCATAGGACCGGCGGCGGGCGCATATAGCAGAGCAGACGGGCTTGCCCCGCCTGTCCCGCCTGCCGGGAGAGAAACCAGGCTGAGGCGGCCGCCGGCCGCCAGGCCCAAGGAGGACGACCATGTCCCAACGCGGAGAACAGAAGCAAAATACCTTTTTTGGCGGAGCGGCCATCCTGGCCGTGGGCATTCTGGTGGTCAAGCTCATCGGGATGTTCTACAAGATCCCCCTGGTCAACATCATCGGCGCCCAGGGCAACTCCGACTTTTCCAATGCGTATAATATCTACGCCGTATTACTGACGGTATCCACTGCCGGTCTGCCCGTGGCGGTGTCCAAGCTGGTGAGCGAGGCCAACGCCCTGGACCGGCGCAACCAGGTGCGCAGCATCTTCCGCACCTCTATGGTGCTGTTCCTGAGCCTTGGGGCCCTGTCCTTCCTGCTGATGTACTTCAAGGCGGACTGGCTGGCCGGGCTGATGCACGACACCAAGGCCGCCGCCGGCATCCGGGCCCTGGCCCCCGCCGTGGTGTGCGTGGGCTGTCTGGCGGCCTTCCGGGGCTATACCCAGGGCCACCAGAACATGGTGCCCACCTCCGTCTCCCAGATCATCGAGGCCATGTGCAAGCTGGTGGTGGGCCTGGCCCTGGCCTGGTGGCTGATCCAGGCGGGGCAGCCCGACTATGTGGCCGCCGCCGGCGCCATCACCGGCGTCACCGTGGGCACGGTGGCCGCCCTGGCCTATATGCTGATCATGTACGCCCTGTCCCGCTCCCGGGAGACGGGCCGGGCGGACGACCGCCCCGACTCCATGGGGGCCATCATGGGGGACATCCTGCGCATCGCCGTGCCCATCACCCTGTCCGCCTCTATGGTGGGCATCGTCACGGTGATCGACTCCTCTCTGGTGCAGGGGCAGCTCCAGCGCGCCCTGCTGGAGACCCCGGCCTGCTGGGACCTGTACCGGGAATTCATCGACTTCGCCCCCCTTCAGGCCGCCCTGGATGGCTGGAAGGCCGTTCTGGGCGAGGGGCAGCAGGTCACCATGGCTCTGCTGAAGCAGCAGGCGGAGCAGAACGTCACCGCCGCCCTGACCCTGCGGGAGACCCTGGAGGGGGTCAGCCGCACCCTGTACGGCAACTACTCCGGCGCGCTGAATATCTACAACCTGCCCACCTCCCTCATGGCGGCCATCACCGCCTCGGTGATCCCGGCGGTGTCCGGGGCGCTGGCCCGGCGGGACCGGCGGCAGGCCGCCAAGGTCACCGGCTCCGCCCTGCGCATCACCGCCCTGCTGGCCTTCCCCATGGGGGTGGGGCTGTGCGTGCTGGGCAGACCGATCATGCAGCTGCTGTACCCTGCCCTGAGCAGCCAGCTGGCCGGCCCCCTGTTGTCCACCCTGGGCATCGCCACGGTATCCGTGTGCATGATGCTGGTGTGCAACGCCGTGCTCCAGGCCCACGGGTTCATCAACCTGCCCGTGCTGGTGATGCTGGCCGGCGGCGGGCTGAAGATCGTGACCAACTATAATCTGGTGGTGCGCCCCGGCGTGGGCATCTACGGCGCCCCCGCGGGGAACATCCTGTGCTTCACCCTGTGTCTGGTGCTGGATCTGATCATCATTGCCCGGGTGATCCCCCGCCGCCCCGCCTATCTGCCCATTTTCTTAAAGCCCGCGGTGTCCGCCGGGGTGATGGGGCTGGCCGCCTGGGCGGTGAACGGGCTGCTGACCAAGCTGCTGGGCCGCGGCGAGGCCCTGAGCCGCGCCGCCTGCGCCATCACGGTGTTTATCCCCATCCTGGCGGCCATGGCCGTGTATCTGGTGATGGCCGTGGCGCTGAAGGCCATCTCCCGGGACGACCTGGCCCTGATGCCCAAGGGCGACAAGCTGGCCCGCCTGCTGCGGCTGTAAGGCGGAAGGACTTTTGTGGTATTTCCACAATTTTGTCCTGAAAAGCCTGTTTCATAAAAAATACCTTGCAGAGGGAACGAAACTGTGGTAAATTTTCAAAAGAAAGCGCATTATAATGTGGAGGATCTGCGCCGGATCTGAAGGAAGAGCTGGGGGACGTGCTGCTGCAGGTGGTGTTCCACGCCCGCATGGAGGAGGAGGCCGGCCGCTTCGATCTGGACGACGTGGCCGACGGCATCTGCAAAAAGCTCATCTTCCGCCACCCCTTCCTGTTCGAGCAGGAGCAGGGTCAGGACGCCGGCGGCGCCCTGACCACCTGGGAGGAGCGCAAGCGCCTGGAGAAGGGCCAGCGCTCCGCCGGAGAGGCCATGGAGTCTGTGGCCCGGGCCCTGCCCGCCCTGACAAGGGCGGAGAAGATCCAGAGCAAGGCCGCCCGGGCGGGCTTCGACTGGCCGGACATCGGCCCGGCCATGGACAAGGTGGGCGAGGAGCTGGACGAGCTGCGCCAGGCCGTGGAAAACGGTACCAACGTGGAGGAGGAGCTGGGCGACCTGCTGTTCGCCGCCGCCAAGGTGGGCCGGTTCGCCGGGGTGGACCCGGAGCTGGCCCTGCAGAGGGCCTGCGACAAGTTCATCCGCCGCTTCCGCGCCGTGGAGCGCCTGGCCGGGGACAAGCCTCTCGAGGGCCGGCCCATAGAGGAGCTGAACGACCTCTGGCGGCAGGCCAAGGAGCATGAGGACTTATAAGCCGCATGCGGCTTTAAGTATAAACAAAAGCGATCAGGGCGGCTTAGAGCCGCTACAAATTCGTAGGAGGAAGTAGAGTATGAATAAAACTGAGCTGATCAATGCCGTGGCCGAGAAGACCGAGCTGTCCAAGAAGGACGCCGACGCCGCCGTTTCCGCCGTGTTCGAGGCCGTTACCGAGGCTCTGGCCCGGGAGGAGAAGGTCCAGCTGGTGGGCTTTGGCGCGTTCGAGGTCAAGACCCGTGCTGAGCGCGTGGGCCGCAACCCCAAGAGCGGCGACACCATTAAGATCCCCGCCTCCAAGACCCCTGTGTTCAAGGCCGGCAAGGCCCTGAAGGACGCTGTGGCCAAGTAAGATCGCTGATAAGCCGATAAAAAGGGGCGCTGCACCGCAGCGCCCCTTTTTACGACAGAAATGGAGCATACGATGAGATTGGACAAGTGGCTGAAGGTCTCCCGCCTGATCAAGCGGCGCACCGTGGCCAACGAGGCATGTGACAACGCCCGGGTCACCGCCAACGGCCGGCCGGTCAAGGCCAGCTATGACGTGAAGGAGGGCGACGTGCTGGAGCTGAGCTTCGGCCAGCGCACCGTGAAGGTAGAGGTGCTGGTGGTGGCGGACAACGTGGGCAAGAACGACGCCGCGGCCATGTATCAGGAGATCCTGTAAGTGGGACGGAGACTGACGGCCCTGGCCCTGCTGTGCGCCCTGCTGGCGGGGTGCGCCCCCGGAAAACAGGAGGCGCAGCCCCTGTCGGCCACCGTGCTGGCCATGGATACGGTGATGACCCTGACCCTGTACCCCGGCGAGGGGGACGGCGGACAGGCCGCCATGGACGGCCTGCGGCAGACTCTGGAGCAGCTGGACGCCGCCCTGACCGCCGGCGAGGGGGGCGAGGCCGCCGCCCTGAATGCCGCGGGGGGGGAGTGGACGGCGGTGCCCCAGTCCGGGGCGCTGCTGGCCCAGACGCTGGAGCTGGCCCGGCTGACCGGCGGGGCCCTGGACCCCACGGCCTACGCCGCGGTGAAGGCCTGGGGCTTCGTGGACGGGAGCTACACCGTTCCCGCCCGGGAGGAGCTGGAGCGGCTGAAGGCCGCCATCGACTACACCCAGGTGGAGGTCAGCGGGGACGGCGCCCAGGCCCGCCTGGCCCCGGGACAGCAGCTGGACTTCGGCGCCACGGCCAAGGGCTGGGCCGGAGATCTGCTGCGGCAGCAGCTGGAGCAGGGGGAGATCACCTCCGCCCTGCTGGATCTGGGGCAGAGCTCCATCGCCGCCGTGGGGACAAAGCCCGACGGCTCCCCCTGGCGCATCGCCGTGCAGGACCCCGCCGGAGACAGCGGGGACTATGTGGGCATCCTGGAGCTGAGCGGCCGCTCTATGGGCACCTCCGGCAGCTACCAGCGGTATTTCGAGCAGGACGGCGTGCGCTACTGCCACATCATCGACCCGGCAACTGCATCCCCGGCCCGCAGCGGGCTGGCGGGAGTGACGGTGGTGGCCGACTCCTGCCTGCTGTGTGACGGCCTGTCCACCG
>CAVJLQ010000019.1:0-2883 GCA_963650435.1 Alloprevotella sp.
CTGTCGAGCGAAGCGAGACTGATGAGGGGGCAAACGGTAGAACGCCGGGCGGATGGGGACATCCGCCCCTACATCGTCCTCGCAAGCTTCATATCCCTCGTCCCGTCGTATACGCCGGGACTCGCTCATTCCGCTGCTCGTCCCTACCCCCTCTGGCCTTCGGCCATCTCCCCCTGACAGGGGGAGTCGGCCTCTCCGGCCCGAAAGCCCCCCTTGCCAAAGGGGGGAGGGCCACGAAGTGGCGGGGGGATTTAATGAAAAGCCATCCCCAAACAGAATCCCCCAGTCACCGCCTTACGGCGGCGACAGCCCCCTTTCACAAGGGGGCCTTAAGGCGGTCGGATCCGGCAAGGGCAGAGCCCTTGCCCTACGGGGCATCCGTTCATCGTATCTCGTAGAGGCCGCCCCCGGCCTTCCGGCGGCAAAACGCCCCCGCCCGGTATGCCGGGCGGGGGCGTTGTCGTTTCGCGTGGAGATCAGGCCACCACGAAGAACTTGATGAGGAACAGCAGGGAGATGACGTAGGTCAGCACGCTGACCTCCTTGGCCTTGCCGGTGAAGACCTTCACCACGGTGTAGGAGATCAGGCCCAGGCCGATGGCGTGGCCGATGGAGCCGGAGATGGGCATGGCGATGAGCATCAGGGCCACGGGCACCATCTGGTCCATATCCTCGAAGTTCACGTTCTTCAGGCCCTGGAGCATCAGGATGCCCACATAGATCAGGGCGGCGGAGGTGGCGGCGCCGGGGATGATGGCGGCGATGGGGGCGATGAACATGCAGGCCAGGAACAGGACGCCGGTGGTCAGGGCGGTCAGGCCGGTGCGGCCGCCGGCCTCCACGCCGGAGGCGGACTCGATGAAGGTGGTGACGGTGGAAGTGCCGGTGCAGGCGCCCACCACGGTGCCCACGGCGTCGGACAGCAGGGCTTCCTTCATGTTGGGCATCTCGCCCTTCTCATTCACCATACCGGCCCGGGAGGCGGTGCCCACCAGGGTGCCGATGGTGTCGAACATGTCGATCATGCAGAAGGTGAGGATCAGGGTGACGGCGGTGAACCAGCCCAGCTGCATAAAGCCGGAGAAGTTGAACTTGAACAGGGTCTGGGAGGCCATGTCAGCGACAGGGGGCACCCAGCTGGCGGTGGACAGGGAGGCGAAGGGGGAGCCGCCCAGCACGGCGATGTCCCCGATCCAGTAGACCACGGAGGCGATGAGCATGCCCAGCAGCACGGCGGCGCGCACGCCCTTGCGGGACAGGATGATGATGGCGAACAGGCCCACGAAGGCGGTGATCACGGTGAGCACCATCTGCTGATAGCCCGCCTGGCCCATGCTGTCCTGGATGACGGAGGGGGTCAGGGCACCGAAGAAGTCCCGCATCATGTAGAAGGGGGAGGTAAAATCGTTGCCTGCGGCGTAGATGCCCACGTTGGAGCCCAGGCCGATGTTCATCAGCATCAGGCCGATGGCGGGGGCGATGCCGTACCGCACGCCCAGAGGGATGGCCTGGACGATCTTGTCCCGGATGTTCAGGATGGACAGGACGATGAACACCACGCCCTCGATCAGGATGATGCACAGGGCGGCCTGGAAGGACTCCAGATAGCTCATGCCGGTCAGGGCCACGATGTTGGCCACCACCACGGCGAAGAAGCTGTTCAGGCCCATGCCGGGGGCCATGGCGAAGGGCTTGTTGGCCAGGAAGGCCATGCAGAACATGCCCACGGCGGACGCGAAGCAGGTGGCCAGGAACACGGCGTTCCAAAGCTCCTGCCCGTTGGCGCCGAAACCGGTGAGCAGGTTGGGGTTCAGCGCGATGATGTAGGCCATGGTCATAAAGGTGGTCAGACCGGCCAGGATCTCGGTGCGGACGTTTGTGCCGTTCTCCTTCAGGTGAAACAGCTTCTCCATTGGGATCTCCTCCGTTTTTATTGAATTGTTTTGGCCCTTCCGGGCCGTACACACACTGGGAAGGACGCGGCCTGAAGACGGGCCCCTTCCCACACCTCTTTATCTTATCTAAATTCCCGCAAAAACACAAGACAAAGTTCGACTGCGGGTTTGACAATTGCGGGACAGTCGATTACAATGAACGTTATGGGAACTGACCAAATTTTCTCTTTTGAAAGGAAGAGGACCACCAATGACCTATGAAATGAAGATCGCCGGGCTGACCCGGCACCTGCCCCTGTGCCGCATCACCGACGATCTGTATATCGGCGCCTTCGTCATGCTGGGCGACCAGGAGATCTGCGTGGCCGGGGCGGCGGAGCTGCTCAAGCGCGTGCCCGGGGAATACGACTATCTGCTGACGGCGGAGACCAAGGGCATCCCCCTGGTCCACGAGATGGCCCGGCAGACCGGGGCCAAGACCTATTTCATCGCCCGGAAAGAGGTCAAGACCTATATGCCCGACGCCGTGGGGGTAGAGGTGAACTCCATCACCACCCAGCACCGGCAGCAGCTGTTCCTGTCCGGCGAGGACGCCGCCATGATCCGGGGCAAGCGCATCCTGCTGGTGGACGACGTGATCTCCACCGGCGAGAGCATGCGGGCGCTGGAGACCCTGGTGACCAAGGTGGGCGGCATCGTGGCCGGCCGCATGGCCATCCTGGCCGAGGGCGACGCCCAGGACCGCAGCGACATCGTCTATCTGGAGAAGCTGCCCGTCTTTAACCCCGACGGCACCATCAAGGGCTGAGAACGTCATAAAAACGCCCCTGTCTGTTGATACAGACAGGGGCGTTTTTTGCGGTCAGGAGGAAAACGGGGATGATCGTGGTGAAACGGCGGCCCGATGAGGGCATCGGGCCGCACATCATACGGCGGCAAGGGCAGAGCCCTTGCCCTACGGTACGTTCTATCCATCGTGTGTAGGGCG
>CAVJLQ010000020.1:0-7025 GCA_963650435.1 Alloprevotella sp.
AGGAGGAATATCCCAATGAAAAAGCGATTTTTGTCACTGATCCTTTCCATGGTCCTGTGCCTGGGTCTGTTTGCTCCGGCTATGGCGGCTGAAAAGACCTTCAGCGACATGCCAAAGACCCACTGGGCCTACCAGGCCGTGGGCGCAATGGTGGACAAGGGTCTGTTTTCCGGCACGACGGAGACGACCTTCAGTCCCGACAAAACGATGACCCGGGCCATGCTGGTGCAGGTGCTCTACCGGTATGCCGGCTCCCCCGAGGTCACCGGTACCGTGGCCGCCAAGACCATGTTCAAGGACGTACCGGAGGACGCGTACTACGCCAAGGCCCTTGTCTGGGCCAATGAGAATCACCTCCTCCCCGCCTGGTTCCAATATAACGACGGGGAATTCTGGAAGGATGTCCGGACGGAGTTCCTGCCCGATCAGGTGATGCCCCGCTTTGACTTCGTCTACATGCTCTACCAGTTTGCCAGACACGTTTTAGGCGCTTCTTTTGATGAGCTGGGCCTTGAGGAGATCATGGGTGTATCCAAGGACTTTGACGATCTGGGCCACGACGGACTTGAGGCGGCGCTGGCCCAGTGCTACCCCGAGTTCGTCCCCACATTCGAGGACATTATGAACACCGACAGCCTGATCGCCTGGGCCTATCTCAAGGGGATCGTGAGCGGCGTGGGCGAACGGAAAATGGCTCCTGCCATGTATGTGAGCCGGGCCCAGGTGGCGGTGATGCTCCAGAAGTTTGATCAGATCTACGGTCAGCAGGGCCCCTCGGAAATGGACTACTATCTGGAGCTGGCCATCGGCCGTGTCGAGCTGGAGGTGGGCGAGTCCTGCGACATTCTGGTGGCCTATACGGGATACCAGCCCAAGACTCCTACCTATCGGTGCACCTCCAGTGACCCCTCCGTGCTGTCTGTGCAGACGGTGGCTGATGACCAGTGGGAGCTGGTGGGGCTGGCCGCCGGATCGGTCACAGTCACGGTGACCGACTCCAATGGGAAAAGCGCTTCCGCAAAGCTCACAGTGGTCCCCCGGTCGGTCCAGGCCGAGAGCGAGTTTGCCCAGGAGGTAGTGCGCCTGGTCAATGTGGAGCGCGCCAAAGAGGGTCTGCCCGCGCTGAAATCTGACAATGCCGCCCTGACCGGCGCCGCCCAGCTGCGGGCCAGCGAGATCGTGGAGTCCTTCTCCCACACCCGCCCCAACGGCAGCAGGTGCTTTACAGCTATGACGGAGGCCGGGATCTCATACGGCTACGCGGGCGAGAATATCGCCGCCGGCTATGCGACCCCCGCCGCGGTGGTGGAGGGCTGGATGAACTCCTCCGGCCATCGGGCCAATATCCTCTCCCCTAACTTCGATACCATCGGCGTGGGATATATCACCGACAGCCACGGCTACGCCTATTGGGTGCAGATGTTCATGTCCAAGCGTTAGAGCCGTATCTCAGATCACAAACGCCCCCTGCCCATCGATCAGGCAGGGGGCGTTTCTTTATTGCTATGCCCACTGTGGGCCGGGAGCGCGGAAACGAGAGCTTGGGAGTTTTTAATAAAACAGAGTGCGAGTTTTTGACGATTTTGTCAGTTGACAATTCAGCGCTTACCCTCTATTATAAGCAATAGATTAAACAACAAACTTTTGCTTAATAAAAAGAGGCGATGATATGACCCAGCGGGAGCGGCAGCTGCTGAATTGGATCCAGGAGGACCCTCTGATCTCCCAGCAGGAGCTGGCAGACCGGGCGGGGATCACCCGATCCTCTGTGGCGGTACACATCTCAAACCTGATGCGCAAGGGCTACATCCTGGGCAAGGGGTATTTGGTCAAGGAGCAGGAGTATGTGGTGGGGATCGGCGCGGCCAACGTGGACGTCCACGGCCGGAGCAAGGCCCCCATCAACCTGCGGGACAGCAATCCGGGGCACATGAATGTATCCGCCGGCGGGGTGACCCGCAACGTGTGCGACAATCTGTCCCGGCTGGGCGCGCCGGTGAAGCTGATCACCGCCCTGGGGGACGACATTTACGCCCAACAGATCCGCAGCGAGTGCGCCGCGGCGGGGATCGACCTGAGCCACAGCATGAAGGTGGAGAACCACCCCTCCTCTACCTACATCTCCATTCTGGATGAAAAGGGCGACATGCTGGTGGCCATGAGCGACATGTCTGTCCTGCAGAAGATGAGCGTGGAGTTCTTGGAGACCAAGACCGGTGTGATCAACGGGGCCAAGATCATCACCTGTGACAGCGGCCTTCCGGCGGAGACGCTGCTGGGCATCCTGAACCTGTTTGGAGATCAGCAGCCGGTGTTTGTAGACCCGGTCTCCTGCGCCTACGCCGCCAAGATCAAGCCCTTTGTGGGCAAGTTCCACACCATCAAGCCCAACCGCATGGAGGCGGAGATCCTCAGCGGTGTGGAGATCCGCAACGACGACGATCTGAAGCGGGCGTGCAGCGTGATCCTGGAGAAGGGCGTGCAGCGGATCTTCGTCAGCCTGGGGGGAGACGGCTGCTTTTACATGGACCAGCAGGGCCGCATGCTCCACCGCAAGCTGAAGCCCCTGGACCAGATGGTCAACGCCACCGGCGGCGGAGACGCCTTTATGGCGGCGGTGATCTACTCCTACCTCCACGACTTCGACATCGACCAGACCCTGGATTACGCCCTGGCGGCGGGTCTGGCTGCCATCTCCCATGAACGTACCATCAACCCCTACATCAGCGTTGACATGCTGGAAAAAATACTGAAGGAGCGCAAATAAAATGGAACTGAACAAGTATCTGAGCATCACCCCCGAGATCGAGAACGCCCTGAAGGAGGGCAAGCCCGTGGTGGCCCTGGAGAGCACCATCCTCAGCCACGGCATGCCCTACCCCGAGAACGTGGAGTTCGCCCACAAGGTGGAGGAGATCGTCCGGGGCGAGGGTGCTGTCCCCGCCACCACCGCCATCATCGGCGGCAAGCTGAAGGTGGGCCTGAGCTCTGACGAGCTGGAGATCATGTGCAAGGCCGACGGCGTAGGCAAGGTCAGCCGCCGGGACGTGGCCGTCTATCTGGCTACCGGCAAGACCGGCGCCACCACCGTGGCCACCACCATGATCATCGCCGCCATGGCCGGCATCAAGGTGTTCGCCACCGGCGGCATCGGCGGCGTGCACCGCGGCGCCCAGGAGACCTTTGACATCTCCGCCGACCTGCAGGAGCTGGCAAGGACCCCCGTGGGCGTGGTGTGTGCCGGGGCCAAGTCCATCCTGGACATCGGCCTGACCCTGGAGTATCTGGAGACCATGGGCGTGCCTGTTCTGGGCATGGGCACCGACGACTTCCCCGCCTTCTACTGCCGGAAGAGCGGCTATAAGGTGGACTTCAATGTGGAGAGCCCCGCCATGGCCGCCAACATCCTGCACACCAAGTGGGCTGCCGGCATGGAGGGCGGCGCCGTTCTGGCTAACCCCATCCCCCAGGAGTACGAGTTGGACTTTGACGAGATGGAGGGCGTGATCAACAAGGCTCTGGCCATGGCCAAGGAGCAGGGCATCCACGGCAAGGCCACCACCCCCTTCCTGCTCAGCCACATCAAGGACCTGACCCACGGCGTGGCCTTCGCCTCCAACGTGCAGCTGGCCTACAACAACGCCAGAATGGCCTCCAAGATCGCGGTGGCCATGACCAAGCTGAAGTGAGCCCTCTCCCTTTCCTGACTTCGGTAAAATAAAGCCACCCCCGGCGGAATGTCCGCCGGGGGTGGCTTTATTTGTGTCATGACCGACCGCACAGCTCCTCCCTCTGTCGGGGGGCAGAGCAGTCTTTTTCAGGCCCTGTCACCAGCGGCGCAGCCGCTGATAGACCTGGGTCTCGTGATACAGCCGCTGAGCCAGCTCAGAGCCGTAGCTGCCGGGCAGGGCGCGCCATTTCCAGTTGGTGCCCAAGGTGGAGGGCACGTTCATCCGGGCCTCTTCCCCCAGTCCCAGAATGTCCTGCATCTGCATCACGGCGAGGTCGGCGGCGGAGGCCCAGGCGGAGCGGATCATGCCCCAGTGGTAGCCCTCCTGCTCCGTCAGACGGAGATAGTCCTTGGCGAATTCCACGTCCTTCTGGGGGGCGGAGCGCATCCAGCCCTGAATGGTATCGTTATCATGGGTGCCGGTATACACCACGCAGTGAGGGGTGTAGCAGTGGGGCAGGTAGTCGCTGCCCGTATCCCGGCTGTCAAAGGCGAACTCCAGCACCTTCATGCCGGGATAGCCCGTCTCCCGCAGCAGCTGCCGCACGGAATCGGTGAGAAAGCCCAGATCCTCCGCGATGATGTCCTTCTGCCCCAGGGCCTGATCTACCGCGTGGAAGAAATCGATGCCGGGGCCGGGCCGCCACTGGCCGTTGCGGGCGGTGGTGTCTCCGGCGGGGATGGCGTAATAGGCGTCGAAGCCGCGGAAGTGGTCGATGCGCAGGGTGTCGTAAATGCGGAACTGGAAGGCGATGCGGCGCAGCCACCAGCGGTAGCCCTCCCCCTTCATCCGCTCCCAGTCGAACAGGGGGTTGCCCCACAGCTGGCCGTCGGCGGAGAAGCCGTCCGGCGGGCAGCCGGCTACGGCAGTGGGCTGCCGGGCCTCGTCCAGCTGGAACTGTTCCGGGTCGGCCCACACATCGGCGCTGTCCCCCGCCACATAGATGGGCAGGTCGCCGATGATGGCGATCCCCTTGCTGTTGGCGTAGCCCTTCAGGGCATACCACTGACGGAAGAACAGATACTGTACGCATTTCCAGAAGTCCATATCGGCCTTCAGGGCCTGCCGGGCCTGCCCCAGAGCCTCGGGGCGGCGCAGCCTCTCCCCTTCCGGCCACTGGTGCCAGGAGACGCCGCCGTGGCTGTCCTTCAGGGCCATGAACAGGGCGTAGTCCTCAAGCCAATCGCGGTTTTCCCGGGAAAACTGCTCCACGCCCTCCCGCTCCCGCTCCAGCAGCCGCCCGCAGGCCAGCCGCAGCACGGGATAGCGGGTGCGGTACATCAGTCCGTAGTCCACGCTGGCGGGGTCGCTCCCCCAGTCCAGGGACTGATACTCCTCCGGCTGAAGTAGTCCCTGCCCCGCCAGATCGTCCAGATCGATGAAGTACGGGTTGCCCGCAAAGGACGAGAAGGACTGATAGGGCGAGTCGCCGTAGCTGGTCTGCCCGATGGGCAGGATCTGCCAGCAGGACTGGCCGCCCGCGGCCAGGAAGTCAACAAATTCGCGGGCTGTCTGGCCCATGGTACCGATCCCATAAGGGGACGGCAGAGAGGATATGTGCATCAGGATCCCCGCTCGTCTCATAGGGAACACCTCTTTCTGTTTGAATTGCTCAGTTCAGTTGGGATACGCTCTCCCCTTCCACCAGCTGGAAGGGCACGAGCTCGTGCCGCGGGGGCGCTCTGGGCGATGGCCTCCAGCAGCAGGTCCACCCCCCGCTGGGCAAAGCTGCCCGCGTCCTGTTTGATGGTGGTCAGGCGGGGCACGGAGTAGCTCGCCATGGGGATCCCGTCGTACCCCACCACGGAGATGTCCTCCGGCACCCGCTTGCCCAGATCCTTCAGAGCGCGGATACAGCCGATGGCCATCACATCGCTGACCGCGAATATGGCGGTCAGGTCGGGGAAACGGGCCAGCAGGCGGCCGGTGGCCGCATAGGCGCTGTCCATAGAGTAGCGGCACTGTTCGCACTGTACCGCTTCATCGAATGGGATATCGTGCCGACGGAAGCTGCGCCAGCAGCCCAGCATACGCTGATAGCCGATCTGAGAGCAGCTGAGATTGCCGCCCAGAAGGCCGATGTTCCGGTGCCCGCGGCGGATCAGATATTCCACCGCCTGCTCCGCGGCCGCCTCGTCGTCGGTGGTCAGGGAGGACAGGTTGGAAAAGCCCAGCTCCTCAGCCGTGTTGGTCAAAAGGACGCAGGGCACGCGGATCTCGTGAAAGCCCTTGCGGAACAGCTCAAGGTCGCCGCCCAGGAAGAAGATGCCCAGGGGCTTGCGCTCGCGGCAGAGCTGGCTCGCATAGGCCACCTCGTTGGCCTCTTCGTCCAGATAATAGACGGAGGCGTCGCGGTCGCTGTCCCGCAGCAAGCTCTGGATACGCTCCAGAATGTCGGCGAACAGCATGTTGTAAGTGCCCTTGACGATGACGGCGATGCTGGTCGCGGTCTGCTGCTTCAAGTGCTTTGCATTGTTGTTGGGGCGAAAACCGCACTCCTGAATGACCGCAAGGACCTTTTGCCGCGTCTCCTCCCGCACGTCCGGGTGGTTGTTCAGCACGCGGGAGACTGTAGCTACGCCGCAGCCGGAGAGCTGGGCGATATCTTTGATGGTCATATCCGGCACCTCTTCCCTTTCCGCAGCTGCCGATCCGGCTGACACAGGTCAAGTCTCGTGTTCCCCGCCCTTGGCGAGGACGGGGAACAGGAAAAGGATCGGAAGCTCTGTAAAATGTCCGCCGTTATTTTATCCCTTAACGGCGCCGGCCGCAACCCCTTTGATGATGTGCTTTTGGCACAGAAGGTAGAAAATGATGACCGGCAGGATGCCCAGCATGATCAGGGCCATGGTGGCGCCCATGTCAACGGTGCCGTAGCTGCCCTTCAGGTACTGGATGTGGATGGGGATCGTCATATACAGGTTGCGGTCCAGCACCAGATACGGCAGAAGGAAGTCGTTCCAGACCCACATGATCTCCAGGATGCCCACAGAGATCAGGGTGGGCTTCAGCATGGGCAGCACCACCATGAAGAAGGTGCGCAGGGGGCCGCAGCCGTCGATAGCGGCGGCCTCTTCGATCTCGATGGGGATGGACTTCACAAAGCCCACGAACATAAAGACCGCAAGCCCGGCGCCGAACCCCAGGTAGATGATGGGGATGGTCCAGGGGGTGTTCAGGCCCACCTTCTCCAGGCCGCCGGTGAGGAAGTCATAGTACGGGATCTTGACGCGGTCCGCCGTGCGGGCCAGAGTGAACATGACCATCTGGAAGGGCACCACCATGGAGAACACG
>CAVJLQ010000021.1:0-6728 GCA_963650435.1 Alloprevotella sp.
AGGTGGGCATCAAGGCCCTGGAGCTGGTCCTGCCGGAGAAAAAGGGCGAGGACGAGTGGTGACAAGAAGCGCGGAGCACCCGGGAGCAGCGAACAGTGTCCCGTGGCGGAGGGCGCGCAGCGTGACAGCAAGAAGCGCGGAGCCCCCGGACGCCGCCCTAACATACATACATCAAAACGAACGAAGGTGAACCTATGGCCACCACCTATAACAATCTGTTTTTAGACACCCGCGCCCGCCTGAAGAAGGCCGGGGTGGAGCAGGCCCAGCTGGAGGCCCGGGAGCTGGTGTGCTACGCCGCGGACAAGAGCCGGGAGCAGCTGTACCGGGACATGTCCCTGTACGTCTCCGGCGAGCTGGAGCGCCGGGTGGACGACCTGGTGCGCCGCCGCCTGGCGGGGGAGCCGGTGGCCTACATCATCGGGGAGTGGGAGTTCTACGGCCTGCCCCTGGATATTTCCCGGGACGTGCTGATCCCCCGGGCGGATACGGAGCTGCTGGCGGAGCGGGCCATCCTCTATGCCAGAAAGGCGGGGGAGGAGGCCCGGGTGCTGGACCTGTGCGCCGGCAGCGGCTGCATCGGCCTGGCGGTGGCGGCCAATGTGCCCAGCTGCCGGGTGGTGCTGGGGGAGCTGGACGAGGGGGCCCTGCGGGTGTGCAAGCAGAACGTGCGCCGCAACGGGCTGAACGCCCGGGTCACCTGCCTGTCGGTGGACGCCCTGGAGCAGCCCAGCCCCAGCCTGTGGGACTTCGATGTGATCGTGTGCAACCCCCCCTATATCCCCACCGGGGACATCGGGGGGCTGGATGTGTCCGTAAAAGACTACGAGCCCCACAAGGCCCTGGACGGCGGAACGGACGGCCTGGACTTCTACCGGGCCATCGCACCCAAGTGGAAGTCCGCCCTGCGCCTGGGGGGCACCCTGCTGTTCGAGGTGGGCATCCACCAGGCCCCGGATGTGGAAAGTATCCTGGCGGAGAGCGGCTATGAGAACATCCAGACCACCGCGGATCCCGCCGGGATCTGGCGGGTAGTAGAGGGCACCGCCAATAATTAATAATTAAAAGTCCGGTCTATGGGACAGCCTGTCCGGTAGGATCGGGGATATAGAATGACATCAGAACAAACCAAAAAGCCGGACAAGTCCGGCGGGAAAGGATGAACGATATGGCCACGAAGAAGCCCGCGGTGGAGTCTGCCGCCCCCGCGTCTGACAAGAAAAAAGCACTGGAGACCTGTATGGCTCAGATCGAACGGGCCTATGGCAAGGGCTCTATCATGCGCCTGGGGGAGAACACCGGCATCGTGGTGGAGTCCATCCCCACCGGCTCTCTGTCTCTGGACATCGCCCTGGGCATCGGCGGCGTGCCCAAGGGGCGCATCATCGAGATCTACGGCCCCGAGTCCTCCGGTAAGACCACCCTGGCCCTGCACATCGTGGCCGAGGCCCAGAAGCGGGGGGGCGAGGTGGCCTTCATCGACGCGGAGCACGCCCTGGATCCCACCTATGCCCGTGCCCTGGGGGTGGACATCGACTCCATGCTGATCTCCCAGCCGGACACCGGCGAGCAGGGCCTTGAGATCTGCGAGGCCCTGGTGCGCTCCGGCGCCATCGACGTGGTGGTGGTGGACTCCGTGGCCGCCCTGACCCCCCGGGCGGAGATCGAGGGCGACATGGGCGACAGCCACGTGGGCCTGCTGGCCCGCCTGATGAGCCAGGCCCTGCGGAAGCTGGCGGGCTCCATCTCCAAGACCAACTGCATCGTCATCTTCATCAACCAGCTGCGGGAAAAGGTGGGCGTGGTCTACGGCAACCCGGAGGTCACCACCGGCGGCCGTGCGCTGAAGTTCTACTCCTCCGTGCGCATCGAGGTGCGCCGGGTGGAGGCCATCAAGAACGGCTCCGAGGTGGTGGGCAGCCGCACCCGGGCCAAGATCGTGAAGAACAAGGTGGCCCCCCCCTTCCGGGAGGCGGAGTTCGAGATCATGTACGGCGAGGGCATCTCCAAGTGGGGCGAGCTGGTGGATCTGGCCGCCAAGCTGGACATCATCCAGAAGTCCGGCTCCTGGTACTCCATGGGCGAGCTGCGCCTGGCCCAGGGCCGTGAGGCGGTGAAGCAGTACTTTAAGGATAACCCGGAGCTGGCCGAGCAGGTGGAGGAACAGGTGCGGGCCAACGCCTATAAGCTGATGAGCAAGCAGTCCCAGGCGGCGGCCAAGGCCGCCGGCCGGGCGGTGGATGTGTCCGCCGACGACTTCGGAGACGACGAGGGCTAAGCCGTGGTCATCCGGGAGCTGAAGCCCTCTCAGCGGGTGCAGGGCCGATGGCTGGTCGCCCTGGAGGACGGCTCCATCCTGCGGGTGGGCGAGGGGCAGGTGATCGACTTCGCCCTGTACGCCGGGAAGGAGCTGACGGGGGAGGAGGCCGACAGCCTGCTGTCCGCCGCGGAGCGGGAGCAGCGCAGGGCCAAGGCCCTGGAACTGCTCAGCCGCAAGCCCCAGTCCCGCCGGGAGCTGGAGCAGAAGCTGACGGAGTGGGGGGCGGAGGAGGACGAGACCGCCGCCGTCTGCGACCGCATGGAGCAGCTGGGCTACCTCAACGACGCCGAATACGCCGCCCGGGTAGTGCGCCACTACAGCGCCAAGGGCTTTGGAGAGCGGAAGCTCCGGGACGAGCTGTACCGCCGGGGGGTGCCCCGGGACCTGTGGGCGGACGCGCTGGAGCAGGCGGAGGACCTCTCTGGGGCTATCGACGCCTTTGTGGCGAAGAAGCTGGCGGGGAAAACGCCGGACCGCCAGGAGCTGAAGAAGATCTCCGACGCTCTGGCCCGCCGGGGCTACCGCTGGCCGGACATCAGCGACGCCCTGCGCCGGTACGGCGCTGAGACCGGGGAGGAGTATTGACCCCGGCAGAAACTATAAAAACAGGAGCGATAGCAATGCCTTACAAGATCGCCTTTGTCTCTCTGGGCTGTGCCAAGAATCTGGTGAACACCGAGCAGATGATGGCCCTGTGCCGCAAGGCGGGACATACCGTCACCGGCGACCCCGAGGGGGCCGACGTGGCCGTTCTGAACACCTGCGGCTTTATCGAGTCGGCCAAGAGCGAGGCCATCGAGAATATTCTGGAGCTGGCCCAGCTGAAGGAGCGGGGCAAGCTGAAGAAGCTGCTGGTCACCGGCTGCCTGACCCAGCGGTACGCCGACGAGATCCGGCAGGAGCTGCCGGAAGTGGACGGGATGATGGGCACCGGCAGCTACACCGAGGTGGTCTCCGCCGTGGAGGAGCTGATGGCCGGAAGAAAGGCGGAGCACTTCGCCGGCATCAACACCACCTACGAGGACGGGGAGCGTTTGGTGACCACCCCCTCCTACACCGCCTATCTGAAGATCGCCGAGGGATGCAGCAACGGCTGCGCCTTCTGCATCATCCCCAAGCTGCGGGGCCGCTACCGCAGCCGCACCATGGACGCGGTGCTGAAGGAGGCCCGGGAGCTGGCGGACAGCGGCGTGAAGGAGCTGATCGTCATCGCCCAGGACATCACCCGCTACGGCCTGGACCTGAAGGACGGCACCACCCTGGCCGGACTGCTGCGGGAGCTGTGCAGGATGGACTTCCACTGGATCCGCCTGCACTACTTGTACCCCGAGGTCATCACCGACGAGCTCATCGACGTCATGGCCAGCGAGCCCAAGATCCTCCACTACCTGGACATCCCCATCCAGCACGCCAACGACGGCATCCTGAAGGCCATGCGGCGGCACACCAGCCGGAGAGAGATCGAGGTGCTGTTTGACAAGCTGCGCGCCGCCATGCCCGACCTGGTGATCCGCACCTCTCTGATCTGCGGCCTGCCTGGCGAGGGGGAGGCGGAGTTCGAGGAGCTGTGCGGCTTCCTGCGGCAGCAGAAGCTCCAGCGGGCGGGGGTGTTCCAGTTCTCCCCGGAGGAGGGCACCCTGGCCCAGCGGATGGACGATCAGATCGACCCCGAGACTGCCGCCCGCCGGGTGGAGCTGGTGGTGGATCTCCAGTCCCGGATCATGGACGCCTATAACGAGCAGCGCCTGGGCACGGTGATGGAGGTCCTGTGCGAGGGCTTCGACAGCGAGCAGGGCTGCTTTGTGGGCCGGACCTATGCCGACTCCATCGACATCGATGGCCATGTGTATTTCACCGCCGCCGGGCTGGTGCCCGCGGGGCAGTTTGTCAACGTGCGCATCACCGGGACCCAGGACGGCGACCTGACCGGCGAGATCGAAGAATAAGAGAGGTGCTTTCCCATGAATACCGCCAATAAGCTCACCCTTCTGCGGGTGGTGATGATCCCCGCCTTTTTGCTGGTGCTGTATCTGGGCTTTCCCGGGGCCAACTACGCGGCGCTGGTGATATTCGCCCTGGCCAGCATCACCGACACTCTGGACGGCTATATCGCCCGGCACTACGACCAGATCACCGATCTCGGCAAGTTTATGGACCCTCTGGCGGACAAGTGCCTGGTGATGGCGGCCATGCTGTGGTTCGTAGAGGTGGGACAGATGCCCGCCTGGGCCGTGCTGGTGGTGGTGGTGCGGGAGTTCGCCGTGTCCGGCCTGCGGATGATCGCCGCGGACAAGGGCCGTGTCATCGCCGCGGGTTGGTCGGGCAAGGTCAAGACCGCCTCTACCATGGTGTGCATCGTGCTGATGCTGCTGCCCATCCCCAAGGGACTGAACGCCATCTGTGTGGCGGTGATCGTGCTGACCACCCTGTACTCCGGCGTGGAGTATTTTATGAAGAACCTGGATGTGCTGGCCGATGTGAAATGACCGGTGATGACCAACAGCAGGGCCTGTACCCTATGGGGTACAGGCCCTGCTGCTTTTTAACGCGTGTATGCCGTATCTTAACAAAATGGGAATGGGAAAAGCTGGAGAAAAACAAGAAACTGGCCTGAAAAAGGGGAAGGGGCGGCGGAGATGCTCCGGCCCGGGGGTGGAGACAGCGGAAGGGGGGTCAGGTCACGATATTGTCTTTCAACAATACCTGGTCGCTGCGCTGATACTCCTTGGCGTACCGCCCGGGGGAGGTGCCGGTGAGGTGGCCGAAGGTGCGGATGAAGTGGGAGTTGTCGGAGAAACCGGACATCTCGCCCGCCTGCTGTACGCTGACGCCCTGCTGCAGCAGCTGCCGGGCCATGAGCACCCGGCTGTAGATGATATACTCCATGACGGAGAAGCCGGTGGCCGATTTGAAGATGCGGCACAGGTAGTGCTTGCTGATGAAGAACTCCCCGGCGATCTGGTCCAGGGTGAGGGGCTCGGACAGGTGGGCGCGGATGTAGTCCAGGATGGGGGATACCCGCATAAAATCCTTGTTCTGGATGGCCTCTCCCGCGCTGGAGGCGTGGAGCGCCGGGGCGACCCACAGCAGCAGCTCCAGCAGGGCAGTGATCTGCCGGATGTCGCTGCCGAAGGAGCCGTCGTCCTTGTTGCGCTCCAGGGCCTGGAACAGCTCCACCAGGTGGGTCATCTGCTCGTTGCTCAGGGGTGCGCGGAGGAAGGAGCTCTGGGCCAGCCGGGTAAAGTCGGTCTGGGGGGTGGACAGCTCCGCCAGGGCGCGCCGGCCGATGTGCAGCACATACCTGGCGTGGAAGCCGGTGGTGATGGTGCGGTGCAGGGTGTTCTCTCCGATGAGGTACAGGGTGCCCCGGCGCAGGGGGTAGATCTGGTCGTTGACGAAGATGTTGCCGGGGCTGACCAGGGGCAGCATCAGCTCCACATAGTTGTGAAAGTGCAGCCGGCTCATGTTCCAGGTCTCGTTGTGGTTGAGCTGAAGATGGAATTCCACGTTGTTCATAGAGAGCCCTCCTGCCGCCGCGTCCGCAGAAGAACGGCGGTATTAGAAAAAAACTATGGGGAAGGGGCGTAAAAGCCACGTTTCACCGATTATACCACGCGAAGAGAATATATGCAAACTTTTTGCCAATTGAGCCAAAGAAAGTTTGTACATCTTGTGGTAAACTCACACTAGAACCATAGCGCAGTTTGGCACCTTGAAAATTTGCGCCAAGAACCAACGATCCCCGAGAAAGTTTGTAATGGAGGTTTTTCACATGAACAAAGTGTATTCCCTGCATGATGCGGTGGAAAAGTTCGTTGAATCCGGCGACGTGCTCGCCATCGGCGGCTTCACCACCAATCGCAAGCCTTACGCCACTGTGGCTGAGATCCTGCGTCAGGGCCAGAAGGACTTCATCGTTTACGCCGGCCCCGGCGGCGGCGAGGTCGATATGCTCATCGGTGAGGGCCGTGTGGCTGCCTATATCAACTGCTACACCGCCAACTCCGGCTATACCAACGTGTCCCGCCGCTTCCGCGCTGCCATCGAGAAGGGCCAGCTGACCTACGAGGACTACTCCCAGGACGTGCTGATGCTGATGCTGCACGCCTCTTCCCTGGGCCTGCCCTTCCTGCCTGTCCGCCTGATGCAGGGCTCCGGCCTGATGAAGTACTGGGGCATCAGCGAGGAGAAGCGCAAGACCATGCCCAAGCTGGAGGATCTGAAGTGCGTCGAGATCGAGAACCCCATGGTCCCCGGCCAGAAGGTCGTGGCCGTGCCCGTGCCCAAGATCGACACCGCCATCATCCATGTGCAGCAGGCCAGCCCTGACGGCACCTGCGTCATCTGCGGCGACGAGTTCCACGACATCGACATCGCCGTGGCCGCCCGCAAGACCATCGTGACCTGC